>JAPHRL010000320.1 GCA_026195755.1 Kangiella sp.
CGCCCGCCTCGGCGATGGCGGCGTGATCCCAGCGGCTCCGATCCTGATCGGCCAACAGGACCAGATCGCCGGTGGGGTCAAGGCGAGCGGAACGGCGGGCATGGGTGGCGAGCATCAAAGCCAGGAGACCCAGGCATTCGGTTTCGTCCGGCATCAGCTCGACGAGCAATCGGCCCAAACGGATCGCTTCCGCGGCCAGATCGAACCTCGAATCGAGGCGGCCGTAGACACACTGAGAGAGCTTGATATTGGCAGTTATGAAGTGGTAATTCTAGGGACAGGAGCAAATCAAGAGTTTCCTTCCTGGGACTTACTGGAGACTGCTCAGATGATGGGAACACCATTGGAAGTTATGGCAACCGATGCGGCCTGCCGCACCTATACCATTCTGGCCAGTGATGGTAGAAATGTATTGGCCTTGCTTTATCCTTAGCACACTTTATTAATTATAGTCCTAATTTTAAAAGAGCCTGCTTTAGCATTACCACAGCAGGGTTTGAGGGGGACTCAGGTTCAGCTTTCTTTTGCTCTGCCTTTTGCTCCACCTTTTGTTCCACCTTTCGCTCTTTCTTCAACTGGTCTAGACGCTGACGCATGATCTCTGCTGGCAAGTAACCACCAATCAGGTCACCATTTTCCAGAACTATCCCCGGAGTACCTCGAATACCGAATTTTCTTACCAGGCTCATGTGTTCTGCAAAAGGCGTTGCACAACCACCATCACGGTACTTACGCTCCAGTTTGGCTTCAGTCATTGCTGTCTGCTGGTCCTTGGCACACCAAATACCTTGAAGCTTATCTGCAGATTTTGATTTCAGCCCTGCGCGTGGGAAAGCTAAATATCGAATGGTAATACCCCGACTTAAATAGTCATCACGTTCACGATGCATCTTTTGGCAGTAACCACAGTCGATGTCAGTGAAAACACTGATGACATACTCTTCGTTGGGTGCCTTGAAAATCACCATGTCTTCTTCTTTCAACTTAGCCATTTCACGCTTTCGCATCGGCGACTTCATTTGGTCAAGCATCGAGATGCGTTCCTGCGAAACATTACGAATCTGTTCCGTAGAAATATCCAGCATTTTACCATCAATCAAGTATTGCCCATCTTTTGACACGTAATAAAGATCACCTTGCAACATGAAGGAATACAGAGAGTCCACTTCAGAGGGAGAAACATGATCTATCGATGCGCCCGGGAAACGCGCTTCTAACATCACTTTAACTTCGTCTTCACTCAGTGCTTTGGTGGCTGCAGAGGCTAAAGGAATAGTTAAGCTAAGCATCAATATAATTAACAGATTTTTCATCTTGATAGGGACTCCACTCAGATGCATAATTTATTTATGGCAAGGTGTACTTAAGAAATATAGACACCTGTTAAGAGTGCCATTCTAGCCAGTCGCTGGCTATCTTTTAAGCCGATTTACAAACATTTACACCCTAAAACAGCTCACCATTAATTCGGTATGGGTTTAAATAATCATCAACCTCGTGGATGATGCTCGCTATGGAGCTGCTTAAGCCGTTCCTTAGCGACGTGAGTATAGATTTGTGTGGTTGATAAATCGCTGTGCCCTAACAACATTTGCAGCGTACGTAAATCGGCCCCATGATTCAGTAGGTGTGTGGCAAAAGCATGACGCAAGGTATGTGGCGATAAATGCTTTCTGATTCCTGCAGTTTTGGCATAAAGCTTAATTCGATGCCAGAAGGTCTGCCGCGTCATTCTCTGCCCTCTGGTGCTCAAAAATAACCAGTCGCAAACTTTCTCGTTTGCCAGCTCTGCTCGGCCATGTCTGATATACAGCGCTATTGCCTGTAATGCTTCTTCGCCAATCGGAACTAGTCGCTCCTTGTTGCCCTTACCGATCACTCGCATCACACCCTGCTGGAAACCAATCTGATTGATTTCTACCGAAATCAGCTCAGTTATCCGCAGACCGCTACTGTAAAGAAGCTCCAGCATCGCTTTATCGCGTAAACCAAGAGCCGTATCCAAATCAGGCTGACTGAGCAAGCTATCCACCTCGTCTTCACTTAACGACTTGGGTACTGGCGGTTGAATTTTCGGGCTGTCGATTTGCTGTGTCGGGTCGACCTTGATCTGATTGGACTGTATTAAGTAACGATAAAACTTACGGGCAGATGATAAAAACCGAGCCGTAGAACGGCTACTGTATTGCTTGGTATATCGCTCGGCTAGATATTGCTGGATGTCGAATGGTGAACTGTGAATCAAATCCTTACCTTGCTTTTGGAGCCACTGATTGAACAATTTGAGGTCACTACGATAGCTGGACAAGGTAGCATCGGATAATCCCTGCTCCATCCATACCTGATCACAGAACTGTTCAATAATCGGTTCGCTCATATAGTCACAACTAAAACTTGGTGAACTTAAACTTTACCAGAATAAAAGTTTAAGGCATAAAAAAAGCAGTCCAACGGACTGCTTTTTTCTAGCAAAAAACTGATATTACTTTTTAAGAACCAGTTTTTCTTTAATACGTGCAGATTTACCTGAACGCTCACGCAAGTAGTAGATTTTCGCTTTACGAACATCACCACGACGCTTCACTTCGATGCTGTCAATCATCGGGCTGTAAGATTGGAATGTACGCTCAACGCCTACACCAGAAGAGATCTTACGCACTGTGAATGCAGAATTAAGACCGCGGTTACGCTTTGCGATAACAACGCCTTCAAAAGCCTGTAAACGCTCACGGTTACCTTCTTTAACTTTAACTTGAACAATAACTGTATCACCGGCACCAAAAGTCGGGATCTCTTTGTTCATTTGTTCAGCTTCTAATTGCTGGATGATGTTACTCATGGCTGTATGCTCCTCATTCGAGCTCTCGCTCGTTCAAAATTAATCGGTCGAAGACTACTTGTTAGCGTTTGCTTGGTATTCTTCAATAAATTCCTGTAAGAGTTTTCGTTGCTCGTCATTCAATTGAATGTCGTCCAACAAATCCTTACGTCTCAACCAGGTTCTCCCCAGAGATTGCTTCAGCCTCCAGCGACGAATGTTCTCATGATCGCCACTGAGCAATATGGGCGGGACCTGCTGGCCCTCAAAAATTTCAGGCCTTGTATAATGCGGATGATCCAATAAACCTTCCGCAAAAGAGTCCTCACTTGCAGAGTCTTCATGTCCGAGCACTCCCGGTTGCATTCTGACCACTGCATCGATCACAGCCATAGCTGCAATCTCACCACCACTAAGAACAAAGTCGCCTAGCGAGATTTCATCGTCAATTTCTGACTCAATCACTCGCTCATCAATCCCTTCATAGCGCCCCGCTACAAATAGCAGGTTTGGCTTCTCAGCCAACTCTTTTACCACCTGGTGGTTCAAGCGGCGTCCTTGTGGGGACAAATACACTTTGTAAACAGGTTCTGATGGTGTTTCAAGACTCATACGAGTCTCAGCATAACGAATGGCTTCGGCTAGCGGTTCAGTCATCATCAACATGCCTGGCCCACCACCGTAAGGTCTATCGTCAACGGTCCTATGTTTATCCGTTGTAAAGTCTCGCGGATTAGTCACGGCAAAATTTATTTTGCCTTGCTTGACCGCTCTGCCTACTACGCCTTGCTCCATCACGTCATCAAACATGGCTGGAAACAAAGAAATCACATGAATGTTCATGCGCTGAACCTCATGTGATTCATTACTGGTCATCAAACTCCCAGTCAACCGTAATCTGCTTAGACTCCAGATCAACCTTCATTACGCTATACTCAGGGACATAAGGTATTAGTAACTCTTCTTTCGAAGCAGTTTTCACTACTAATACATCATTAGCTCCCGTTTCCATCATCTTCTCGACTGTTCCCATCTCGTCTCCAGCAACATTAACTACCGTTAACCCAACCAGGTCACGCCAGTAATATTCACCTTCCTCAAGCTGAGGCAATTGAGACTCATCAATTGCAATCTCAACGCCACGGTAACTTTCAGCCGTATTACGGTCATTACAACCTTCAAGCTGAGCCACCACAGTCTTACCCTGTTCACGTCCATTGATAATCGAAACCTGTTGCCATTGACCATTCAGTTTCAAATACCAGGGACTATAGTTCAGGATATTCTCCTTCGGGTCAGTATAGGAAAAAACCTTTACCCACCCTTTTATGCCAGAAGCTCCGTTTAATTTACCGACAATCAGCGGCTTAAAAGCTTGTGACATAGAAAACCCTATTAAATCAGTTTGTTAGAACGATTTAATTAAGCTTTAGCAGCTTGTTTCAATAAAGTCGCTACGCGGGTAGTCATTTGCGCACCTTCACCGACCCAGTGTTGGATACGGTCGTTATCAAGGCGTAAACGCTCTTCATTACCACGAGCTACTGGGTTGAAGAAACCTACACGCTCAATGAAACGGCCGTCGCGACGAGCGCGAACATCAGCAACTACAACGTGGTAAAATGGGCGTTTTTTAGAACCACCACGAGCTAAACGAATGGTTACCATATCGTTCAAATCCTCTGTTTTAAGTACAAAACAGCCCCAAAAGCGTCAAATATCGAGGCTTTTGAAAGCTTTCAAAATTTTAAGAGCGCGAATTTTACATTAAATACTCGGCATTTGGAAACGATTTTACCTAAAAACTCCTGATAATTACTACCTTATTCGCCTGATTCGGTAAAACCATACAATTTATATTTACTAACACCTTAAATAGCCTTCGCACTTACCCATTTCTCATTCAGCTCTGCCATCAAACGTTGTAACATTGGATAACGAATTGTTATTCTAACCAACCAACCCTCGCCGCATACCTCTGCACCTTTTTTTAAGGCGGTTTAGCGAAGACTGCCTACTCTATGGATGCTCAGGTCTGGAAAATAAAGATATTATTTAGAGAACAAAACGAAACACTGTGGCCGAATTGGCTGACCTAGCCATTAATTCGAATAGGCAGTGGTGTTTTAAGGGAAGTCGAAAATCTTGAACGGTTTTTGTCACCGCCCTAACCCAAGCTCCGTCAAAGTGTTGTATCAAACCAATAAGCAAAGGAACAAAGGATTATGCATTTCAGGAAATTACTCACTTCATTCGCTTTACTATGTTGTTCTTCAGCAGCTTTTAGCAATAACCAAGAGCTTTATGTGATAAATGAAACTGATATAAAACAAGCAGAGGAGTTATTCCAAAAAGCTCAATATAAAGACTCACATCAGTTGTACACAAAATTAGCCAAGGCTGGCGATAAGTACGCACAGTACATTTTATCAATTATCTATTTGAATGGTCTGACTGGTGAAAAAAGTCTTGAAAAAGCATACGCTTGGGCCAAAGTCGCCAAAGAAAACGGAAGCAAAAAGCTTGTAGCCCACTTTGATCACGTAAAGACACTAATCCCGCCTGATCAAAAACAGCAAATTGTGAGCTCTTCCTCAGAGATATATAGACAATACAGCAACCTTGGAATCGCTGAGCGCCACCTGGCCTACTTAAAAAAAGAATTTCCTAAATGCACCGGAAGCCGACTTAGCGTCAATGTAAATGCATGCGAAAGGATTAAAGTATCATGTAATATAAGCAGTGTATGGGGTGGCAATACCATCCCAAACCTTGTTAGCAGTTTTGGTAAAGACTGCGTTGAATTTGTCGCCAAGATTCAGCCTGAAAACCTTAAAAGAATGAAGGCCAATATCGATCTTATGGAGGAGTACATCCAACAAGAACGGAAAAAAGGGACAGTAATTATTTCAGAAGAAAAGTAATCACTAACTTAAATTGGCTCGTTCGTTTTAACTTGCAGAGGCTAGTTTCACTGTGAGAGAAAATCGCTTAGTACGAGGCGAAAATCCTTTTCAAAATGGGCGCTTACATCCGTAAGTAATCAGATTGAAAAGGATTTTTAACAAAGTAATCAGTTATTTTAGCCACGAGCAAGACTATAAAAGCTTCTAGAGCGAGGCAAGAGTTTGGACAGAAAACGTGGCTGATACCTAGTTAATGAGTATTAAACAACAAAAGAGCACAGTTTCTAGCGAGAGAAAATCACTTAGTACGAGGCAAAAATCCTTTTCAAGCTAGGCGCTTACATCAGTAAGTAACTGGCGAGAAAAGGATTTTTAACAAAGTAATCAGTGATTTTAGCCGCTAGAAATTATCGACCGAATGGAGGCATACCACCCGGGCCACCACCCATCCCTCCTCCCGGAGGCATCATTCCTTTCATTCCACGCATCATCTTCATCATGCCGCCCGGCCCTTTCATCTTTTTCATCATCTTTTGCATCTGATTGAATTGCTTGAGCAGACGGTTTACATCCTGAATTTGAGTGCCCGAACCATTGGCAATACGCTTTTTACGAGAACCTTTGATCAGCTCTGGACGCGCGCGCTCTTTGGGAGTCATTGAATTAATCATGGCGATCATGCGATCTGTCATTTTATTGTTGAGGGCTTTTTTCTTGGCTGCTTCAGGGATTTGCCCCATACCGGGCAGTTTATCCATCAAACCGGCCATGCCGCCCATATTATTCATTTGCAGGAGCTGGTCTCGGAAATCACCAAGATCAAAGCCTTTGCCTTTCATGATTTTCTTGGCGACTTTCTCGGCTTTCTTCTTGTCGACTTTACGCTCGACTTCTTCAATCAAGCTTAAGACATCGCCCATGCCTAAAATTCTTGAAGCAACACGCTCAGGGTGAAATGGCTCTAGCTGGTCAATTTTTTCGCCCATACCGATAAACTTAATGGGCTTACCAGTAATGTGACGAATCGATAAGGCGGCACCACCACGTGCATCACCATCTGCTTTGGTCAGGATGACACCAGTTAACGGCAGGGCATCATTAAAGGCCTTCGCGGTATTGGCTGCATCCTGACCGGTCATTGAGTCAACTACAAACAGGGTTTCGGTTGGCTCGATAGCGGCATGAAGCGATTTGATTTCTTCCATCATGGCTTCATCAATGGCTAAACGACCTGCAGTATCAATAATGACCACATCGATAAATTGCTTCTTCGCCTCCTTGATGGCGTTTTTGCCGATATCGATAGGTTTCTGATCGGTAGAGCTTGGAAAGAAGGTTGCCCCGACTTCACCGGCAACGGTTTCCAGCTGTTTAATTGCCGCAGGACGGTAAACATCAGCACTGGCAACCATGACCGATTTCTTTTCGCGGGTCTGCAACAGATGGGCCAATTTACCGGCACTGGTGGTTTTACCCGCACCTTGCAAACCTGCCATTAAAATAACAACCGGTGGCTTAGCACTCAGGCTTAAGCCATCGTTGGCCTCGCCCATCGCTTTAACCAGCTCATCATTAACAATTTTGATGAAAGCCTGTCCAGGGTCGAGTGCTTTGCCCACTTCAGCGCCCAGGGCTCGTTCTTTAACGTCAGCTATAAAGGCTTTAACCACAGGCAAAGCAACGTCAGCCTCCAACAAGGCCATGCGCACTTCACGTAACGTATCCTTAATATTGTCTTCACTGATTTTGCCCTTCCCTTTTAGTGTTTTCAGGGCACCGGAGAGACGATCACTTAAACTGTCAAACATTGTTGCTTATCTCAAATTAATGGCTTTTATAAAATTAGGGGCATTATAACGAAAACCAAGTCCCTATGTTGTAGTATTTCTCATAGATAGCGCTTGTTTCAGTGCTAATTTGCTCTAAAATGGCGGTTTATGAAAACTCTAACAAACTAAAGGCCTTACGGCAGTGTTAATCGATATAATCACCGGGCTGTCTTATCTTGTATTAGCGGTATTTTTTGTTCTCCGCATAAATCACCCGGCCAAAGAAGTACCAGAATGGGGGAAATGGTTGCCACTGGCGCCCATTGCTTTGCACCTATACGCTCTGTATTTAGCGATCGAAACCGACGCTGGACAAAACTTATCACTTCTTAATACTTTATCCCTGATTGCCTTAATCATGGTACTTTTAATTGCCATATATCGATTCAACCATCAGACGCCACACTTAATGCTTTACGCCAGCCTGTTCGCAGGGCTAGTCTCTTTACTCAACGTGTTACCGGAAAAACCCAATATTTTAATGTTTAAAGATAACGCTCTTGGCTTCTGGCACGTCTGGTTATCGGTAATTGGCTTCAGCTTACTTCTGGTTGCCACTCTGCAAAGCATCTTTGTATTACTTTTACATAAAAAATTACGTAGTCGACCAGCATCCATACACCCATTAATGCCACCGCTGATGCAGATGGAACAGTTTCTCTCAGCTTTAGTACTGTCGGGGATTATCAGCTTGGGCATTGCTATAGTGTTAGGCTTTATGCAGCCTGATACAGCCTTAAAAGCCCAGTCCTTGTATAAGATTATTCTTTCCGCAATTGCTTGGTTCAGCTTCTGTACATTTTACCTTGGTTATAAGTTATCCCGTTTAAGTGGTATTCGCTTTGCTCGGCTGTGCATCATTGCCTTCATCATTCTGGCAATTGGATTTATAGGCAGTAAGCTAGTGCTAGACTATATTCTTCAGCGAGGTTAGTGTTTGGAAACCCTGTCGACTAGCACCCTATTTATTATTCTGGGCTTACTGATTCTTTTATCAGCTTTCTTCTCAAGCTCAGAGACAGGAATGATGTCACTCAATCGTTACCGATTGAAACACCGGGCTAAAAGTGGAGACCGCAGCGCCAAACGGGTCTACAACATGCTCAAACGTCCAGACAAACTTCTCGGCCTAATATTGCTTGGCAACAATATTGTCAACATTTTAGCTTCTGCTATTGCAACGGTCATCGCCATTCGCTTTTGGGGTGAAGGCGGTATCTTTGCTGCAACTTTGATGCTAACTGTTGTTATTCTAATATTCGCGGAAGTAACCCCTAAAACATTGGCTGCTTTAAACCCGGAACGTATTGCATTTTTTGCCGCACCAATTCTTAAGCCCCTTTCTACCATTTTTTCACCGGTCATTAAACTGATCAGCTTTCTGGCCAATGGCTTATTGAGACTGTTTGGAGTTAATGCTGGTAAAGAAGGCGAGGATCATCTCAGTCAGGAAGAGTTAAGAACTGTGGTGAATGAAGCCGGTGCAATGATTCCGCGCCGACACCAGAAAATGCTACTCAGTATTTTAGATCTGGAAACAGTTTCCGTTGACGATATTATGGTGCCACGTAATGAAATTGCAGGTATCGATTTATCCGATGATATGGATTATATCTTCGAACAAATTCGTAACAGTATCCACACCAGACTACTAGTATTCAAAGAAGAAATCGATCAGGTCCAAGGCTTTTTACACGCGCGTAACTTTGGTCGAATTTTAGAACTTGAAGAACCTACTCACGAAGCGATTCTTGATTTTCTAGACCCAATCTACTATGTGCCAGAAGGTACCCCCCTACATACGCAGCTAATGAAATTTCAGCGCAAACGTGATCGCATCGGATTAGTGGTTGATGAGTATGGTGATATTGAAGGCTTAGTCACACTCGATGATATTCTTGAAGAAATTGTCGGCGACTTCACCACGGAAATGTCGAACATCAATAAAGAGATTCAAGCACAACACGATGGGACCTATTTAGTAGACGGCACCATCACTATTCGTGAATTGAATCGAGCCATGAAGTGGTACTTACCTCTTGATGGTCCAAAAACATTAAATGGTCTGATTACAGAGTATCTGGAAACCATTCCTGAAGCATCAACGGGATTACGCCTACATGGTTACCCCATGGAAATTTTGCAGGTCAAAGACAACCTTATTAAAACTGTGCGTATTATGCCTAAACTCTACCGCGCACCAGACACTGATATTTAAACTTGGAACTCATCCATGACACATAATAAAGAGCATTTCTTTTTCCGGCTTTATCAGAAACTCATTCTCAATCATCCGATCATAACTTTATCGTTGGTGATAATACTATCTGTGGTGGCCGCAACTCAGCTACCTAAATTTAGACTGGATGCCTCAGGTGAGTCCCTCACTCTAGAAAACGACACATCATTAAACTTTTATCGGCAAGTTAATGAGCGCTATGGCTCAGACGACTTTCTGATCATAACCTGGAAGCCGCATGCTGGCTTAATGGATGAACAAGCTCTAGCATCATTACAGGATCTTGTCAGTCGTTTAGAGCAGATTCAAACAGTCGCTAATATCAACAGCATTCTCAATGTGCCTTTGTTGGATGGAATAAAACTGGATGCAGAAGCCCTGTCCGCTGAAATTCCAACTCTGATGGACGAAGGTGTTGATAAACAAAAAGCTCTTGAAGAATTTACCAGCAGCCCTCTCTATACTAATTTGCTTGTGGGTGACAATGGTGAAACGAGTGCGGTTCAAGTTAACTTCGAACGTGATGAACGCTACTTTAGCTTGCTTGATGCCCGTGACCAGCTACGCTTAAAACGTAGCCAGCAAGAACTATCTGATGAAGAATCAGAGCGTCTGGAACGACTGGAAGAAGAATTCGATGCTTACAGCAAGCAGGCTTCTGAACGTACTAGCCAAATCATTACAGAAGTTAGAACCATAATGGATGACTACCGAGATGTTGCAGAGATGTACCTCGGTGGTATTTCAATGATTACCAATGACATGCTTGATTTTATTCAGCATGACATTACCGTCTTTGGTATCGGTATCTTGCTGTTTATTATGATCGCCTTGTTTGTTTTCTTCGGTAAATTGCGCTGGGTTTTAGTGCCGCTCTTTTCGTGTCTGGTCACTGTACTGATATTGGCGGGCCTGTTAAGTTATCTCGACTGGCGAATCACAGTCATATCCTCCAATTTCCCATCGATTTTATTGATTACAGTATTAGCACTTAATGTCCACCTGACCGTTTTTTATCGGGACTTTATTTCTGATAACCCAACAAGCAGTCAGTCTGAACGAATCAAAGCGACTATTAAAACCATGTATTGGCCGTGCTTATACACAGCGCTAACAACTATCGTTGCTTTTATTTCACTACTAATCAGTGGCATTCGGCCCGTGATTGATTTTGGTTGGATAATGACTATTGGCCTGGTGCTGGGCTTTATCATCACATTCGTAGTGTTCCCAAGTTTCATACAATTATTAAGTACTGAGAAACATCAAAGTGGTTCTAGTATTACGTATAAAATCACACACTGGATTTTCAATATCAGCGTTAAGTTTAAGCCGGCAATCTTTACCTTATCAATATTGCTAGTTATTTTTAGTGGCTATGGTATTTCTCAACTGAAAGTTGAAAACCGATTTATAGATTACTTCAAACCAACTACTGAAATTTACCGGGGTATGACCGTCATTGATCAGCAGCTTGGCGGAACGACTCCTTTGGATATCGTGATTGATGCTGACCCAAATGAAAAATCACTGTTCGCAGAAGATGAATTTGAAGATGAGTTTTCTGATGAATTTGATAGTGAAAGTTACGATGCCGGATATTGGTTTACTCGTAGCAAACTGGAAACTGTTGAAAAAATTCATGATTATGTAGATAGTCTTGAAGTAACTGGCAAAGTCCAGTCACTCGCCACTACAGCGAAAGTTCTGAAAGAAATGAACGACGGTGAATATCCTGATGAGCTGACTTTAACCCTCGTTCATCAAAAGATGCCTGATGATGTCCGAAAAACATTATTAGACCCATACCTTTCAGATGATGGCGACCAGGTTCGTATCAATATTCGAGTCGAAGAAACTAACCCGAATCTAAAACGTTCCGATCTGATTGCAACAATTAATGAGTTTATCGTCAGTGAAACCAATATTAAGGAAGAACATGTCCACTTTACCGGTATGTTGGTGCTCTACAATAATATGCTGCAGAGCCTGTTCGACTCACAGATTATGACCATTGGCGTAGTCTACCTTGCTATCCTGCTGATGTTCCTGGTGCTGTTCCGTTCATTTGTTCTGGCTATCCTCGCAACCATTCCGAATGCGCTTTCTGCTGCTTTAGTTTTAGGCATTATGGGTTGGATGGGCGTACCAATGGATATGATGACAATCACGATTGCTGCGATCGTAATTGGTATCGCGGTTGATAACTCGATTCACTATGTGCATCGTTTTAAAAGTGAGTTCAAAAAAGATAATAATTATCTGGCAACCATGGAACGCTGCCATGGCAGTATTGGTAAAGCGATTTACTATACTGGCGTAACCATTATTGTGGGTTTTGCCATTTTGGCGCTGTCAGAATTTATCCCGTCAATCTACTTTGGTTTACTCACTGGCTTTGCAATGGCGGTAGCTTTGTTCTTAAACTTAACCCTATTACCGCTCATGCTGGTGACAGTTAAACCCCTTAAATCCAATGACGAATAATCATACAAAAAAGGAGCTCATATGAGCTCCTTTTTTGTATCGATACTAACGTTACTCTTTTGGTTTACGCATCTGAACACATAGCACATCACAAGGCGCGCCATGCAGAACACCATTGGCGGTAGAACCCAACAACAACTCCCAGCCATGTTGTCCATGCGTACCAATAACAATCACATCGCAACCCTGTTCTTCTGCATATTTCTTAATTTCGCGCGACGGCTTACCGATTTTGATATGGCAATGATCATCAGCAACACCATATTTTTTGGCAAATTCATTGATACGCTTGGTCTTAGCTTTAATCGCTTCCTGCTCAATATCATCAGTATTGACGATAACAGCTCCAAACGGTGCACCCGCCCAGAGTCCTGCTTCAATGGGTTCTGCAACATGTACAAGGTGCAGATCGCCACCCTCTGCTAGAACATTTTGTGCTTTTTGGATAATGGCCTCGCCCTCTTTGCGAAGATCTAATGCCACTAAGACCTGCTTATATGAACCCATAACTCTCTCCTTTGTCTAGCTAATGATTATAACTTGATATCTTCTTTATACCTCATTACAACCTAGCACTATTTTGATCTAGATCAAAGTGAGTTGGCATAAAGAGGAACAACCTGAATTAGTCTATCACGGCAATATACATAATTTGGAGGTGTATCATGCAATTATCTAAATGGAAACCTTTCTCAAACATCGAATCTTTCATGAACTTCCCTGTTTCAGGCCTATTTGACGAAATGTCGAATGGGATTGGTAACGAGTGGCGTCCAGCTGTCGACTTTATTGAAAGAACTGACGAATTTCTGGTTAAAGCAGAACTGCCGGAAGTTAAGAAAGAAGACGTCAAAATCAATATCGAAAACAACATATTAAGCGTTCAGGGCGAGCGCCGTTACGAAGAAAAAGACGAGAAACAACACAGACTGGAGCGCTTCTATGGTAGCTTTACTCGAAGTTTTACTCTCCCTGACAACGTTGATACGGATCAATGCAAAGCCGAGTTTAAAGATGGCATGCTAAATATCCATCTACCTAAAAAGGCTGGCAGTGAAAAACCAAAGAAATCGGTACAAATCAAATAACAGCTGGTCTGTTGATATAAAGACAGATAGGTAGATAGGAACTTAACTCTCTTGGGCTATACTCATAATGAGTAATGACATGACACTTAAGCCCAAGAGAGTTCTTTTTATTTCAATTAAGGATTTTAAAGTTTAATGGTCACTTTGGCCGCGCTGTTGCGGGCTTTTGCTCTGGCCTGCTCAACCGAATCAGCCTTAGCCAAAGCAACACCCATACGGCGCTTACCGCTGACTTCCGGTTTACCAAATAAACGCAATTGAGTATCAGCCTCAAACATCGCTGCCTCAAGATTTCCAAACTCAACCTGCTGTGATTCACCTTCAACCAATATCACTGCCGAAGCAGATGGTCCCATCTGACGAATGACCGGAATAGGCAATCCGAGAATGGCTCGGGCATGTAATGCAAATTCTGATAAATCCTGAGAAATCAATGTGACCAGTCCGGTGTCATGAGGACGTGGCGACACCTCGCTAAAGATTGCTTTATCACCCTTAATAAAGATTTCAACGCCAAAAACTCCATAACCACCCAAGTCATCAGTAACTGCCTTAGCCATGTGCTGCGCTTCAGCCAATGCTTTTTCTGACATCGGCTGAGGTTGCCACGATTCACGGTAGTCACCATCTTCCTGAGTATGACCAATTGGAGCACAGAACTGAGTTCCTTTGACTGAGCGAACGGTTAATAAGGTGATTTCATAATCAAAATCCACAAAACCTTCAACGATTACACGCCCTTCTCCGGTACGCCCGCCTGCTTGCGAGTATTTCCAGGCAGCATCTATCTGGTCTTCTGTTTTGACCGTTGACTGCCCCTTACCGGAGCTGCTCATAACCGGTTTGATAACAAACGGTAAACCAATTTCTGCTACTGCCTGCTTATACTCTTCATAAGTATCTGCAAAGCGATAAGGCGATGTTTCCAGACCAAGGTCTTCCGCTGCTAAACGACGAATACCTTCACGGTCCATCGTCAAGCGAGTCGCGCGAGCAGTGGGGATTACTGTAAAACCCTCTTTCTCGACTTCTATCAATGTTTCTGTCGCAATAGCCTCGATTTCAGGAACAATCAAATCTGGTTTTTCTTCTATAATTAAACGCTTTAGCGCATCACCATTTAGCATGTTAACTACATGACTACGATGTGCAACCTGCATTGCAGGCGCATTGGCATAACGGTCAACTGCAATCACCTCCACCCCAAAGCGTTGCAACTCAATAACCACCTCTTTGCCCAGCTCACCCGAGCCAAGCATCATGACTTTCTTAGCCGTATTCGATAAAGGAGTCCCGATCTTAGACATAACCAATTCCACAAAATGACTGATTTAAAAATTTAAGTGTCGATAGAGTAGCAATTGGGGTAAGTTCAGGCAATAAAGAATGGTCATAAAAAAAGCCTCGCTAGGAGGCTTTAACAAGAAACGACTTATATATTATTTTGCAAAATCATCCAGCGCATCACCAGTCAACCGGAACACGGTCCATTCATCCATTGGCTTGGCACCAATGCTATTATAGAAATCGATTGCTGGCTGGTTCCAGTCTAAAACAGACCAGTCTACACGTGCACAATCTTTCTCAACGGCGATTTTTGCCAGTTTCTGCAAAAGGCTATAACCAATTTTTTTGCTGCGGAACTCTGGTTTAACGTAGAGATCTTCCAGGTAAATACCGTATTTACCTAAAAAGGTTGAGTAGTTGAAAAAGTACAAGGCGAAGCCGGCTGGCTTCCCCTCGTACTCAGCAATCAGGCAGTGAGCTCTGGCATCATCAGCAAACACGGTCTGCTCAATATCAGCAATGGTAGCCACCACTTCATGCGACAGCTTTTCGTATTCTGCAAGCTCTCTGATGAAGCCAAGAATTTGCGGCGCGTCTTGACGCACCGCTTCTCGAATAACCAGGTTACTCATTAGCTTTTGTACTTCTTAAATTCGTTACGATACCAGTCAAACTGATTGTAAGTGGTTTCAGCAACCTTAGTTAACTTACTCACAATAACGATTGCTAAACTGGCCAATACAAAGCCAGGTAACATTTCGTACAGCTTGAATATTGCAATATCGGTATTGTTTCCTAACCAGTCCCAAACCAATACGGTTACCGCACCCGTTGCAATACCTGCTAATGCGCCATGACGAGTCATACGTTGCCATAATAGCGAGAAAATAATAACCGGACCAAAAGCGGCTCCGAAACCTGCCCAGGCCTGACCGACTAAATTAAGGACATTTCTAGATTCTCCCATCGCAACTGCAATACCAATCCCGGCAACCAGAATCACCACAAAACGGTTAACCCAAACCAGTTCTTTTTCAGAAGCGTTTGGACGCATGTATGGTTTATAAACGTCTTCGGTAACTGAGCTTGAAACTGCTAATAATTGCGAGTCGATAGTACTCATGACCGCTGCCAGAATTGCCGCTAACAGGAAGCCCGCTAACCATGGATTAAATAGTGCCTGCGTCAATAACAGGAACACCTTCTCGCTCCCTGGCTTGGTGCCTAGTACTGCAACATCATCCGCAGTTAACAATACATAGGCTTTGGCATTAAAGTCGCCGCCAAAGTAAGCAATACCGGCGAAACCAATAAATACTGCGCCCAACACACAAATAATCATCCAGCTCATACCAATGCGACGAGCCTGCGGTACTGTGTTTACACTCTTAATCGCCATAAAACGCGCGAGAATATGTGGCTGACCGAAATAACCTAAACCCCAGGCAGCCAGTGATAAAAATGCAATCCATTTAAAAGAGTCGTTATTATCGAAGAAGCCTTGTGTAAAGCTCACAGCCTCAGGCTTGATTTCACGGGTAGCTTCAACAATACCGCTCAGTCCGTTGTACTCAACCAGTAGCACAATTGGCGCTACAATCAGAGCAGTCATGATGATCAAGCCCTGGAAAAAATCAGTCCAGGAAACCGCCAGGAAACCACCAAGGAAAGTATACGAAATAATAACAATGGAACTGATCAATAACGCCGTATTGTAATCATAACCAAAGCTTGATTCGAACAGCTTACTGCCCGCAACCAGACCAGAACCAATGTAATAGCCGAAAAAGATAATCATGACTAATACGGCAACGATACGCAGCGATTTACCGGCATCGTGGAAACGGCCGGCAAAATAATCAGGAAGGGTTAATGCATTGTCGGCAATTTCAGTATAAGAACGCAAACGACCGGCAATAAACTTCCAGTTTAGGTAGGCACCGATAATTAAAAACAGCGCTAACCACGAATCAGATAAACCTGAAAAGTAAATCGCACCCGGCAAGCCCATCAAAATCCAGCCGCTCATATCCGATGCGCCAGCACTTAATGCAGTTACCGCACCACCCAGGCCGCGACCACCCAGCATATAATCGCTGGAGTCATTAGTGCGCATGTAAGCCCAGATACCGATACCAATCATGAACACCAGATAGATCAAAAACGCGATCTCAACCGGCCCTACGGTCATCCCCAAAAAATCGAACTTGGTATAGTTCATAACACCTCACTAGGTTAAATTAATTTGTCCAGGGCTCGGTGCCCTAGGCGAAATACTGCTTGAGATATTCTTCAAAAGATAAGGAGTCGCTCTCCTCAATCTGCTTTTGCTTCTCAATCGACTGAGCCGCTTCACGCTCGAACAGAGCTTCAACCTCAGGGCTGATATGCTCAGAAAGAAATTGCTGACGCGTTTTCTTGGAAAGGTCCATGGTGTAACCAAAATAACCTTTCTCATACGCCAACATATTATTGAGAAACTGACCAGACAACGTCTTCTCCGGCTCTTTGGCCATTTCAATAGCTTCACCAAGCGCTTGCGTATAAGCCTTGGTCTGGTTGCTCTTATCCAGCAACACTGCAACCGGGCGCATTTCCTCGAAAATCGCCAATGCCGCCTCTTTAAGTGGGATTGCTCGATTAAATCTCAACAGCCCGAGGTCAGGCTTTCGACCGTAATAGACTGTACGACGGAAATTCTCGTCGTTTTCAGCGTTCTCACGATCCGATTGATTGCAACTCTCCTGTAACAGGCAAAAGAGCAGAAACACGTCTAAAAAGTCAATTTGTGACTGACTTATACCAACTGGATCGAAAGGATTCAAGTCAAGTGAGCGAACTTCTACGTACTGAACCCCTGCTCTTTTCAAAGCCTGAGTCGGTCTTTCCCCAGAATTAATGACTCGTTTAGGGCGAATTTTGGCGTAATATTCATTCTCGATTTGCAACAAGTTGGCGTTCAACTGACGGTATTCGCCATCAACCTTAACCCCCAGTTCCTCATAGAACTCATCCTTGGTTCGAATGGCTCGTTCCAACTCTCCCACATACTCGTCTAAGTCATTGTGACGAATAGAAAATTTCGATTGAGCATTATTCTGATAACCAAGGTCACTCATACGCAACGAAGTTGCATACTGACCATATAAACTGCCGTCGCCATGGTCTTCCAGCAGCGAACCGCCCTTGCCCTTGGTGAAGGAGCGACAAATCGCAGGAGAAGCGCCATATAAATAGGGCAACAGCCAGCAATAACGTAAGTAATTGCGAATCAGACCTAAATACTGATTGGAGATAAAATCTTTTAACGAGCCGCTATCTTGCTTGAATTGTTGGTATTTAGGCCAGAAATCCTCAGAAAGAGAGAAATTATAATGAACCCCAGCAATCACCTGCATATAACGGCCATAGCGATAACCCAGACCACGACGATAGATATGCTTCATCATGCCCACATTTGAGGTGCCGTAATTAGCCAATGGAACATCGTCTTCCTTGGTCAGAATACACGGCATACTTCCAATCCACAGGATTTCATCATCCATGTGCTGGTAGATAAACTGATGAATATCATGCAACCACTGACGAGGCTTTAAGCGGTCATTCGATACAGGCGTGATCAGCTCAGGCAAAGCCTCAGAATAATCCGTCGTAATGTACTCATTGGTCAGGGCAGAACCCCAGGACTTAGGATGAGCTTTCGTCGAAAGGTAACCATCCTCCGTGACACGCAAACTTTCTTTTTCAATGCCACGGTTTAAACGAGTCAAACAATCCGCCAACTCGCCTTCCACAAACGCCAAAGCGTCACGATCCAGTTTCGGGTCACGCATAAAATAGATTCAGTAAGAATTGAGCAGCCAATACTATGCCACAGGGCAATCCTATTTTGAAGTTAAGTGTTTATGGTAAAAGGATATCGTTCAGTATTACCTATAGCTGTCATCCCGTGGCTCGACCACGGGATCCAGTGACTTTATAGCTTTCCTCAACTTAAGTTTCGCCACTCGGCGAGTTCCTTTTTCTTAACGCCTAAGAAAAAGGAACCAAAAAGAACGGCGCCCCGAGATTGAGGTTTCGTAAGCGAAACTACCTTCGTCTCCGCCAAGCCACTTAACGCAGGGTCTGCCCCCTTGGGTGCCGCAAAATACGTTCCATCTCCCTAAAGGGATTTCCTTCGGTCACTGGCCCGAATTTTGCTATTCAAAACGTCCTGTTTTGAATTGCTATGTCTTGGCTACTACTCAGCTCAATCTAAGGGGGTAATTGGAGCAAGCCTGTATAGCAGGAGTAAAACCGAAGCTTGTATTGTGAACACAATAAAAATAGGATGTGAAAATTAATATAACAAAATATGAAAAAGAGTTATAAATAACCATAACAAGAGCTTGGAGACACCATGGAAACATTAATTAACCTGCTCATAGTCGTACTATTATTAGTCCTGCCACTAAAATTCGCTGCTAAATTTATCGGCGCCAGAAACACAGGCTTCTTCTCCTGCCTGTTCGCCTTAATCGTATCCGCATTATTCCAGTTTGGTGTAGACCACTACTTCCCTGGATTAGATGACACCTACGGCTGGTTAGTCACCGTACCCGTAGCCGCCATCGCTTACATGCTGGTACTGGGCACCACCTTTCTGAAAGCTATTTTAATTGGAGTCATACAGGTGATTTTGATGGTGTTGCTGACGGCTTTAGTGGCAGGATTAATGGCGGGGATTTAGATTGGAAAATATTAATAGTCTCGATAAGACCTTTAAGAATAGTATCAGGATTTGCCGATGAGAACCAAAGGGAAAATCACTACTTGGGATGATGGTAAAGGCTATGGATTTATAACTCCATTACAGGGTGGCGAAAGGGTTTTCATTCATATCACAGCACTCAAGAATAGAAACCGTCGACCACAGATCAATGAAATCGTTACTTACCAACTGTCGGCAGATAAGCAAGGTAGAAAGTGCGCAACTAACGCCACATTAGCGGGGGATAGATTGGTCAAAAAAAGACAATCTAAAACAAATCATATTCGCTTTACTGTAGCTATTTTAGCTTTTGCTTTTCTTGGCGTCTCATTTCTTACCGGTAAACTTCCGTTTTATATTTTGACATTTTATATAGTAGCCAGTTTGATTACATTTTTCATTTACTGGAAGGATAAGGCTGCTGCTAAAAATAAAGCATGGCGAACGGAGGAGCAAACACTTCACTTACTTTCACTCATTGGTGGTTGGCCTGGAGCACTAATAGCTCAAGAAAAATTTCGACATAAAACAAGTAAAAGCTCCTTCAAAGCTATATTTTGGATTACCGTTTTCCTAAATATAGCTGCGTATATCGCTTACTTAAATAAAGAGACAGTTATTCCTTATATACAGAGTGTTATGTGAACTTATGAGAAACAAAAAACATCTAAAGACTAAAGAAGTAAGTACAAAGCAGAAAGCTTATTCACAGTGCTTTCAATGCTCATTTGTTACGTAATTGGTCATGGCGTGGACAAAGGCCCCACATCGCTAGCGTTACTTTTAGGGGGAATAGTTTACCTTGGCCCCCCTATTTCTTTGTTTTATACGTGGCTGGATGCCCAAAGAACTAATGTTTAAGTTTTACAAGAAGTCATAGTCTATATAAAAGAGCGGTGCGTCACGACGCACCCTACATCAACTGGAGTTAGACATGAAAATTATCACTGTCCCAATAACTAAAGAAGCACAAGAACTCCTTGATATTGATAACTGCCCTTCGGATATGCTCGAAGAATTTCAGATAAGTCAGAAGGATTTTGATCGCCTGTGGCAGGCAGGACTCTTTGCTCTTATCAATATGTCTAGTGGGGCTATGATTGATGACTATGAGTATGACTCAATCCAAAATCCAAGAAAACTAGAGGCTGCGCTTCAAAGTATCGAAAAACGAGTCTGGACAAATGAACTAGACGAGCTAATAAAAAATATCAAAGCTTTATTTGTAAAAGCAATTGAATATAAAACAAGCATCCACTTTTATTTTTAAAGCAAGTTATATCAGGCTGGAGCAACAGACGCTACAACTCGTAAAATTAGGATTTTTCTTTCAAGACAAGACATAAACCTTTTTGAGGCGGCGGAGCGGACTAGTTGTCCGCGAGCACCTCTCTGTAAAATTAGAATTTTTCTTCCTAGACACGGCGTATCAAGATTTTAAGAGGGGAGTTCACGTGTTTGTGAATGACCTGATTAAAATCTTGATACAACAAAGTATAGGAAGAAAAAGGCAATTTTACCCTATGTGCTTTCTGGCGTTGTAGAAGATTCTTTGCCAAGCCCCATCCTCTCTCCACTCATCCGGTCTCCAAGAGTTCTGCACGGTGCGTGCTACGCGCTCTGGGTGCGGCATCATGATGGTGACGCGGCCGTCGGTTGTGGTGAGGCCGGTGATGCCGAATGGTGAGCCGTTTGGATTGGCTGGGTAGGTATCCGCGATGTCGCCGTAGTTGTTGATGTAGCGCGCTGTGATTAAACCTGATTCGTTGACTTGTTTTGCCAATTCTTCTGATTTAAATTCTGCGCGGCCTTCGCCATGCGAGACGGCGATTGGTAGACGCGAGCCTTCCATGCCGGTCATGAATAGCGATGGTGATTTTGCGACTTCAACCATGGCGAAACGTGCTTCGAATTGCGCTGATTGGTTGCGCACGAAGTGTGGCCAATGATCGGCACCTGGGATCAGTTCTTTGAGGTTTGACATCATCTGGCAACCGTTACAGATGCCTAAGCTGAAAGTATCCTGGCGGTTGAAGAAGGCTTCAAACTCGTCACGGGCGCGTGAGTTGAATAATATCGATTTTGCCCAACCTTCGCCTGCACCCAGTACGTCACCATAGGAGAAGCCACCACAGGCAACTGCACCTATGAAGTCTTGTAAGCTAACGCGGCCGGTTAAAATATCGCTCATATGAACGTCGATACATTCAAAGCCTGCTTTGGTCAGCGCGGCTGCCATTTCGAGCTGGCTATTAACGCCCTGCTCTCTTAAAACGGCTACACGTGGACGAGCACCGGTTGAGATTAATGGCTTGGCGATGTTTTCATCGACGTTGTATGTGGCGAATGGCTTGATGCCTGGATTATCCAGATCAAGTCTGCTATCAAATTCCTGTTGTGCGCACTCTGGGTTGTCGCGCATGGCTTGCATAC
>JAPHRL010000255.1 GCA_026195755.1 Kangiella sp.
CCCATTTAAAAAACGAGCGATAGCCCCAGTCGGCGCAGCCCCATTGTTATTATCCATCTCATTTCCTCAAATTAAGCCAAGTGCAAAGTTATACCTTATCTAGCAAGCCATATTCAAGCAAACTCAGGTCTTATCAGCCATTTAGAGCCATCTATATGCTTGAAAATATGCGTATGCTTGAAAATTAAACAACCACCCCAATCTTGATTAGACACAATCAAAAATAACGATCTATGACAGCACTCTATATTGTCCTCGCCGCCTCTGTTTTTGCCATTATCTGGATTCTCAGTTCCAATTACCGTAAAAAACGCAAAAGACAACAGGTTGCCAGCCAACCTTTCCCGAAAGAGTGGCGACAAATCCTACGCAATAACCTGCCTTTCTTTTATAAGATGCCCACTGACCTGCAGTTACAACTCAAGGACAAAATGCAGATTTTTCTGGCTGAAAAAGACTTTGTTGGCCGTAAAGGCCAGGACATTACCGATGAAGTTAAAGTCACCATCGCCGCTCAGGCATGTATGCTGCTGCTCAATCGTCCCACCGACTTTTACCCCTTCCTGAAAACCATCGTAGTTTACCCGGCGGCCTTTATCACCCGCCACAACCGCTATGATGCCTCCGGTATTCAAAGCGAAGAGCCAAGGGTATTACTTGGCGAGTCATGGAATCGTGGCCAGGTCATTCTGTCCTGGACTGACTCCGCCAATGGTGGTGCTGATTTTGAAGATGGCCATAACCTGGTGATTCATGAGTTCGCTCACCAACTGGATGGCGAGTCTGGCGTCACTAATGGTGCGCCCCCTTTATCAGCTGAACAGAATTATAAACAATGGGCTCAAATTATGTCTCAAGAGTTTCAGGAGTTGCAACGCAAAGCATCAACAGGTGAACAGACTTTATTGGACAAGTACGGAGCCACCAATCCTGCAGAGTTCTTTGCAGTAGCCACCGAAATCTTTTTTGAAAAACCTCGCGAACTTAAACAGCTTCATTCAGAGCTCTACCAAGAGTTCCAAAAGTATTACGGCATCAATCCTGCAGAGTGGTAAGAATATCATCACAAACTGTTCAATTAATGAGCAAACGATTGATTATTCGAGTATAATTGCGCGCTGGACTGACAAGGTTCTGATCCTGCCAGCGGTGCGCCCTATCCGCGACAGAATAGACAGCAATTAACTAATCTCTTCGCTGCCGATTGAATTCAATAAACTTCAACCTCCTCCTTGCCAGATCGGTTCCAATTTTCTTAATGATATCAGGGAGATATGCTATGAAAACCCGATCTAGAATACACCAGGCTTTAACTCTAACCTGCGTTTCAACTCTTTTCCTTACAGCTCATGCTGCTACCGCCAGTGAGCAGAAAAGAATAGACCAGGCTCGTTCTTCAGCCCCGCCCTCCGTTAGCGCCGAAGCCACCATTATTGATAATGGAAAGGTGTTGGTTGAAGGAAGTAATGGCTGGGTATGTATGCCAGATACACTTCCAAACGATAATGCGCCACTCTGCGTGGATGATGTTTGGATGGAAATGATGCAGGCAATGAGCAAAAAAGAAGACTTCACAGCTAATAAAATTGGCTTTTCTTATATGTTGATGGGTGATCAAGGTGCAGGGGTTAGCAACTCGAACCCACATCACCATGATCATAAAAATTCTGATGATTATGTAGAAACCGGCCCACACTTAATGATCATAGTACCCAAAGGCATGTTGACCGGAATCACAGACGACGCATCTAAAGGTGGACCTTTTGTAATGTGGGGTGACACTCCCTATGCACACATCATGGTTCCGATAGAAGATTTGAAGAAATAGTCGCAAACAGAAAAAAGCCCACTCAAAGTGGGCTTTTCATTTTTTGTCCAAACTAGGTTTAAAAATAACTTCCTAACTGAATGCTTGTCATCCAAGCATCTTCTGCATAACTATCCCACTCGGCTCGTAAAAACCATTGCTCAGAAAAGTCCCACTGAAGACCTAACCCGAAGGCTAGTTGAACAGAGGATTCCTTAGAATATGGGATCTGCTCATGTGCGCTATTATTAATATTGGCTAACCCAAAAGTTACGTAAACATCAATCTCGCTTTCGGTCTCTAAAAAACTGTATTGAGCCATAAGTGAAGGGATTTCGTAATCAATATTAGGATTACTAACCTGGGCTTCTATTAAAGGAGAAATATTGCCCACGCCGGCTTCTCCCGGATCAGCATAGGCTAGTTGTAAACTCCATTGAGGGTCGATTTTGTAGCCGATATAAACAATATAACCATCGCTACTGCTATCATTAGTGCTCCAGCCCATCGCCTGCCCTTTAGGCTCAAGTTGGCTATAGCCATAGCCCAATCCCCAATACAATTTTTCGGAATTGTCACTCTGGTCAGCATAAGATATCACAGGCAAGAATATTACTAATACCAGTACTCCCCAAACAGTATTCCAGCTTTCTTTTTTCATAATAGATCGACCTCTTGCCAATAAAACCACTGCCAGCGCTATTAGTAACCATATCGAACTTGAGCCACCGCCAGACACAGCTGATTGTAGACTCCCTCCTGAAACAGGTTGGAGATAATCAGGTGTTCCATCTCCGTCAGAATCTGTTGCAGTTTCATCTTCATCTGGAATTCCGTCATTATCAGCATCAATATCCTGGAAGTCATAATTGCCATCACCGTCGGTATCCGGTACTGGTAAAGCACTTTTTGAATTATCTCCGTTTATATCACCATCGAAGTCATCCATGATGCCATCTTGATCTGCATCTATCGTACCATCAACAATACCATCGCCGTTTGCATCAATTGATGATTCACCTCCGGCTTCGATTAAGTCAAAGATACCATCATTATCAGAATCAAGATCCAGGTGATCAGGCGTGCCATCACCATCAGTATCGGTTACCGATAAATCAATTATGTCATCAAAGCCATTCTCATCATTATCAATAAAGCTATCGATGCGCCCATCATGATCATCATCAACACCCTCCGACTCTTTTAGATCAGTGATACCGTCATTATCAGAATCTAAATCCAGATAATCGAAAATACCGTCTTGATCGTGATCTTTTAACTCGATTGACAAATCCAAGTTATCATCAATACCGTCACCATCAGTATCTACAAAGCTATCAAGCTGGCCATTCTCATTGTTAGAGCTGGTAAAGCCAGCCTCATAAGCATCACTAAGGCTATCATTATCGCTATCAACATCCTGAAGATCAGGAATACCATCACTATCAGAATCTAATAACGCAACCTCATCACTAATACCGTTATAGTCAATATCAACGCCTCCTTTTGTATCGACATCAAAGACATCAACAATACCATCACCATCGCTATCAGTAGCCGCAACCTGACTTTCAATCGTGTCCAAGATTCCATCATTATCAGAATCCTGATCTAAGTAATTTGGAGTGCCATCACTATCCTTATCACTATTGCCCTCAAAAGTATCCGGCGCACCGTCATTATCGGAGTCAAAATCCAAATAATTAGAAACTAAATCGCCATCGGTGTCGGTCATGCCTTCCTCTTCATCAGTGATACCATCATTGTCTGAATCAGTATCCAAATAATTTGGCAAGCCATCACCATCGACATCATCATTACCTTCGAGATTATCCAGAATACTATCATTGTCAGAGTCGGTATCTAGATAATCCGGAATGCCATCGCCATCAAAATCTGTATTTCCTTCATAATCATCTGGTATACCGTCACCGTCAGAATCCTCATCTCGGAAGTCAGGAATACCATCGCCGTCTGTATCAGTCGTACCTTCATCTAAATCAGGAATACCATCGCCGTCCGTGTCC
>JAPHRL010000122.1 GCA_026195755.1 Kangiella sp.
ACCAAATTTTTCTAACTTTTGATCAACTTTTGGTTTCCCTTCTTCTAACTCTTGGTCCAGTTCTTTTTGCTTCTCTTCTAGAGGAAACTGTTCAATCTCTCTAGGTAATATTGGATTTTCTGCAAATGTTTGCTGGCTATTACTTGAGGCTTGGTTTTGCAGTGAAGCACATAACCCATCTACGTCATAACCTGCCGCACGAGCCATCTGTCTTTGTTGCTCGGATGCATTTTCACATAACTGTTTTGCTTGGGATAAATCTTGCGCTGTGTTGGCTGACTGTGTCAGTAACGTAGCAAAACCCAATACTAATAAGGCAAGAAATTTATTCATTGATAACAGGCCCTTTCACTATAAAATACGGGTTGAGTAATGATTCTTTTGTGTTGTAACGTAACTCAACAGTTTCTTCTTTCATCTCTTTCTCATAAACAACGCAGTTACCGCCTGCGGCATTTACCACAGCGTGAGCCGCTGCGGTATCCCACTCACAAGTTGGTCCTAATCGAGGATACAAATCAGCCTTACCCTCCGCGACCAAGCACAGTTTTAGGGAGCTTCCCATCGGGATCATTTCATGTTTGGGATACAGACTTAAGTACCCGGCCATAGCTTCAGACTGATGCGAACGGCTTCCAACTATTCTTATATTTTTTTCTGCTCTAGAGGCTACGTTAATCTGCTCCAAAATTCCAGACTCAAGTTTCCAGGCTCCTATTTCAGTAGAAGCATAATACAGAATATCAGTAGCGGGAGCATAAACCACACCTAGAACAGGTCGATGGTTATGAATTAGAGCAATATTAACCGTAAACTCACCATTTTTTTTAATGAATTCCTTAGTGCCGTCTAATGGATCGATGAGCCAGTAAGTTTGCCAAGATTGGCGCTCATCCCAGTCAATGTCTGCAGACTCCTCCGAGAGTATCGGAAACCCTGCATCTAACGCTGTAAGCTCATTAATAATGTGGTGATGTGAAGCCAGGTCGGCTTCAGTAAGAGGAGATTCATCCTTTTTTTCGTGAATATCGAAGTCCCTTTCATAGATAGCCATGATTTTCTTTCCAGAACCAATCGCTATCATGTTGATTTTATTGATATATTCTTCTTTTAAATATTGTTTGTTCATATCCTTCTCTCAATCTTTGACACGCTACCGCCCGTGGGTTTTCGGTTCCCAAAGCACCTCATCATCCAATCTCTACCGGCATTTTTGTCTATTTTTTTTACAAATGTGAATAGCGCGGGCCATTATAGTGAGCTAGCCCATTCAATGTAACCTGCCAGCTTTATTATTTGCCATCAAATAATAAATTTAGGCTTTCTTTAACTTATTGTTCTCAAGCACCATTTCGGTCACTTTACCAAGAATTGTCAACAAGACGATTGAGCGTTCTTCTCCGTTACTTATTTTGAAAACACCGTCCAGATCTTTGAACGGTCCTTCCGTTATAACAACCTTATCCCCAGGCCTTGGAGCATTGGTTTCTATCTGGTTATCGGTGGTATCGAGCAGTTGTAGGTGCTCTAAAACAGTTTCAGGAACCCTGCCCGGCACACCACCAAAGCGAACAAAATCGCGCACCCCGCGAGTTGAGCGAATTTTTGACCAACCCTGCCCGTCAGTTTGTAACTCCACGAAAATATAGCCTGGGAATAATGCCTCTGTAACTTTCTGCCTTTTACCCCGAATAATTCTCTCAACTTCTATGACTGGCAGAACACAGTTAATCCCTTGATTTTCAAGGTGTTCTTCTGCTCGTTTCTCTTGCTTTGGCTTTGAATTGATCAAATACCAACCCATTTCGATATCCGTATCGCTCACTTTCGAGCAACCTGCAGCTTCCTGTTAAATTCTTGATTTTTCGAATTCAGCTCCACCAAAATGCCTTGTAGCCCTTTCTCATCGAAAGTTGTCTGGAAAAAATGTTGTTTCATCTTAACAAAGCTAATCCCTTGGAAGCTGAAATCATAAATGCTCCAAACAGTGCCTTCTTGGTAAATTTTTAAATCTATAGATAAATCCGGAAGTGAGGGACTGTCTAGCACCACTGTGAGCCAACCTTTTGTTTGTTTGCTATTCAGGCGTATTGACTCAACTTCAGCGATCTGTCCCTGATACTGATTCATAACTTCGTATAGGTAACGGCGCATAGTCTGCTCATAAGCTTTTATCAGTTGGGATTCTTGTTCAACCGTTAACTGAGACCAGCGCTGTGCCCCTAGCATGGCACGAATGGTATTCTTGGCCGACCAAACGGTGAGTAGGTCGCTATCAACAAACTTCATCAAAATAGAGGGATCTTGCAGGGCCTTTTGGTGATTGTCCTGCATAAAGCGATTAATAGTGTCTAATTTATATTGAAAAAACTGTTTGAGGTTTTGTTGGTTAAGGCTCGCACTTGCGAGCTGGCTGAACAACCATAAACATATAAACAGGCTAAACCTCACTGTTTTTGTCATTTTTATTCCAAGTCTCTTCATTTATTAAATCAACAAGTTAAACACTGTTATTGAAATTCAAACAACTATAGCCGGTCTGGATGAACCTCGACTTAATGCTTGACCCTAGGTTGACTATACAACTTGGGGTCAATTTCGGTATTGTAGCATCTGAGTAGCTAGAGAAACAAAGGTTCAATAGGCCCTTTTATTTTATTAATGACTTCTTTCTAAAAGTAAATTTTTGTGAAGAAGCTCTCTTTGTTAAGTTACTTTAAGAAGCTAAGCTGGCTTCTCGGAGCTTTTGTATCTCGTCTCGCATCTTGGCCGCTTTTTCAAATTCAAGATTTTTGGCATGTTCGAGCATTTGTTTTTCCATATGGGCAATTTCTTTAACCGCGTCAGCCAGTGATTTGACCTTATACTGACTGAGCTTTTCAGCCACTTTGCGACTTTTCTTGCTGTGTCCGGTATCCATAACATCGGTAATTTTCTTACTGACGCCAATGGGCGTAATACCATGTTTTTCGTTGTATTCCTTCTGAATCGTTCGGCGACGGTTAGTTTCGCCAATAGCCCGCTCCATCGAGCCAGTGATTCTGTCTGCGTAAAGTATCGCTTTACCGCTAAGATTCCTTGCTGCACGGCCAATGGTTTGAATCAGAGAACGCTCGGAGCGCAGGAAACCTTCTTTATCGGCATCAAGTATTGCAACCAAGGATACTTCAGGCATATCCAAGCCTTCCCGTAACAGGTTAATACCCACTAGAACATCAAATTCGCCAAGACGTAAATCACGAATGATCTCCATCCGCTCCACCGTGTCGATATCCGAATGAAGGTATCGCACACGAGCACCATGCTCGGATAAATAGTCGGTTAAATCTTCCGCCATTCTCTTGGTTAATGTAGTCACCAGGACGCGCTCATTCTTTTCAACACGAAGATGAATTTCAGATAGCAAGTCATCCACCTGCGTTCCCACTGGACGAATCTCGACTTCGGGGTCAATTAAACCAGTCGGACGCACCACCTGCTCAACTATTTGTCCCGTGTTTTCTTC
>JAPHRL010000079.1 GCA_026195755.1 Kangiella sp.
GCAAGACAATGGTGAGCATTCACATGATGTGTTTGCATAAAATGAAACAACATCAAAACCTTCTAGCTTTGACTCTCTTGGTGGCTGTACTTCTGTTCTAAAAGACTCTTCTGGTTGGTGGTCTTCCCACGCCTGGTTATCTTCATCCCACTGCTGTTCTGACGCTTTGTAAAAGAAAAGCTTCATTTTTGTTAAATCGATATCCTTTTCTTTTGCTATCGATTCCATTATCTCAGGTGAATCGAACAACCAGTATCCGTTGTGCTTCCACTCATTAATCCAATCATCAAAGTCTTCAGACACACAACCACTAACAGAATAAATGTCTTCAACACTTTCGGTTTTTAGCCATTCTGGCTTTTCACGAACGTCTTTGTACATGTATCCAACTGGAATCATTCTATTCGCCTAATATTATATTACCGGACATCGCCGATACCCTTTTGATTTTAAAATGTTTATTTTCAATGTCCGTTTTTACGGCTAATACCATATAAAACCGGACATTTCTGTTCTGATTTCTCTTTTCTGTTAATTACTACGCTCTTAAGCGAGAAAAGAGATAACGCCGTATAATAGTTAGGTTTTTAGGTATTGCAATGACTTTGTTAGTTGAGTTATCAAATCAGTATATGCGACAGATTAGGTTTGGATCAGGGTTTTAATCAAAACCTCGAGTTCGCTTCGCTCGTCGAGGCTACATTAACTTATGTAATTCGAAGCTTCTGTTTATTTTAAAGCGGTGCGTCATGACGCACCCTACCACTGTTTTTACGCATCTAATAATTTAGTTGTTCTGCAAAAGTATAGTCACAATAAAGCTTCCCAGATAAACCACCTTCAAAACAACTGAGCACTACTCTTGTATTTGCTTTTACGTATGGTGAGTTTACATTTATATACCTACCATCATCCAGCTTAACAGTCATGGTAGTAGTCCTATCGATAATTACCCTTTCAACGATACCATATAATTTTATTCTATTTTTAAAAGCTACGGTATATTCAAAGATAAAAAAGAAAGTGAAAAAAATAACAGTAAGCAAATATATTATCTTTCTCATAAGCCTATACTTTGTGTCTTTGACTAATCTAAATTCATGCAAGAAGACTACAGTCTTATGTGCTTACAGTCCACTTTCTCTCAAACCCCACAAGCCTCTTTCCTCCATACCCTCCGCTCTTCCCTCCAGTGCTTTATGGTTCTGTCATATGGGTTGATGGTGATCTGGCCTGCGCAGCCGGAGTGTTCGGCTTTGATGTTGAATTCCTGATAGCGTTTATAGACGCTAGGATGCGGGATGGGATAGCGACTGTGGAGTTCGCTGGTGTAGATGACGATGTCGGGGTCGACGCGTTTGATGAAGGGATAGGTTGAGGAGGTTTTGCTGCCGTGGTGTGGTGCGATGAGTATGTCCGATTTTAGTTTGGCGTAATCATCACTGCTGGCTAACAAGTACTCTGCGTCTTTTTCGATGTCGCCGGGTATCAGAATACTAAAGTCGTTGATGGTGATTTTTACCACACAAGATTGGTTGTTGGCTTTGTTGGAGACGGCGTTTTGTTCGCCGTAGAAGAATTCCAGTTTCGCGCCCTCTAACTCTATGCTCTGCCCTACTTCGCATGGCTGGCTGGGTTTGTCGTACCAGGAGTCGGCGATGATCCGATTAATGGGAAAGTTATCGATCAGTTCTTTAGCGCCACCAGCGTGATCGTTGTCTTGATGGCTTAAGATTAAGGTATCTATGTGGCTGATGCCTAATGTCCTTAAGCTTGGGATAATGTAGCTTGATGCGGCACTGGAGCCGGGGCTGGCATATCCTGTGTCGTATAAAATGGTGCGATTGCTGTTGTGCAATAAAACGGACAGTCCATGCCCGACATCAAAGACTTCTATTGACCATTTATTATCTAATAATTGGTTTTCTGATAATTTGCGTTCGAGTTTTGTGCCGATGAGCATCAATACAATCATTAATATTGCACAACTGATCAGTGGCATTCGAATCTTGGACAATGGCAAGCAACACAGCAACAATACCAGGAAGATTAATATGGCTATGAAGATTGGAATCTGCGCATCAATGAACAGCACTGAAAGAGTTTCTAGAAAGTTACTGTGAATGAGTTGCTCTGTGTATCGAAAGAAGTCACTGACTAACGTATCGAGTTGTTCCAGCGGCCACGCGACACCGAATAGGCTCAAGAGAAAACTCAAGAATATTGCGGGCAAGATAATCACGCTGAAAACAGGAATGACGATGATATTAACAAACATTCCCAAGAAGCTAGCCTGCTGGAAATAAAGCAGCGATGGAATAGCGAGGATCAGGGTAATGCCAAGCTGCAGTTTGATAAGCAGCTTGAGTTTCTGTTTCCAGCCGGGTTTCTGCTGAGTCCTGCCCATCAGAATTAAGCTAATGACCAGTACTGCGATAAAGGTCATCCAGAAGCTTGCGGAAAGAACACTCAGAGGAAATATCAGCAGTACCAGCAACAAGGATACAGTCAATCCATCATAAAAAGCTGCTCGCCTTTGTAGTAAGAATGCAGAGGCTACCGCGCACCACATGATCAATGCGCGAACGGTCGGAATGGAAAAATCTGCCATGGCACTATACAGAAAGGCAACCAGACAACTGCCTATTAATCCGACCTGAAGCGATGACCATTTTCGACCAATCGACAAGCCTGCTGCCCTACCCCACAAAAAGTTTATCAACCAGAAGCTGACGCCGGCGATGATTGAGATGTGAAGTCCGGATATGGCGATGAGATGACTCAGGCCGAGCTTTTGCAGCAGCTCTCTTTGCTCACTGCTGATGGATGATTTCTCTCCAATCAGCAAGGCCTGGAAAACACCAGCAGTGTCGAGCAAACTTAAATGGTCATGGGAATATTGTCTGAATTGATGGATGGGACTGGCTGTTTTAGACCTGAGTTCAAGATAGTCGTCACGTACATAACCACGCCCATCAATGCCCTGTTCGAAATAAAAGCGTTCCAGATCGAAGCCTGCCATATTGACTGGCCCATGGATCGGTTTGAGCTTAACCTGCATTTGCCATACTTGACCTAATCTGAAAGGACATTCAGATTGATAGAACTTTAATCGGATCATCTTGCCTAACAGGATGTCGTGCTCGGCTTGCTTGATATGAGCCTTGAACTGACAATACTCGGGATAAATCGCTGGTAATCCAATAACCTCGGCATCTATAATGTGCGCCTGATTGTTAAAGGGCTCCGGTATTTGGCGTTGTAACTGCCAATAAGCGTTGCTGCAAGTCCATACAATTCCAAGACAGATGCCACCAATTGCTAACAGTGTTGTTTTAACAGCTGTCGGTAAATTTGTTAGGATGGCTTTAGCGGTTACCAACATACCGATGACTGCGAGTATCAACATAAGTGTTGATAAGATGATTGAATCAAACGATAAGCTTGGAATGAACATTATAGAGCAACAGCCTGCCAAGAATGCCAGCGTCCATGTCAACATAATGGATAGTCCTTATCCTGATTGTTATAAAAGTGCTAAGTGGTAATTAATGCCCCGCAAAATTTTTAAAAAATATTTGCCTGATCATAAAAAGATTAAAGGTAAACGCTACATGAAAGTGTTCGGTAACCTGATCCATGACCCGGGTCTATGGCATATTAACCGCTATAGCGCGTCCGGTGCTTTTGCAGTAGGTTTGTTCTGTAGCTTCCTACCCATTCCTTTTCAGATGGTCGTCGCCGCAGGGCTGGCTATTTATTTCCGAGTTAACTTACCACTTTCAGTTGTCCTCTGTTGGACAACCAACCCCGTCACTATGGTGCCAATGTTCTACTTTGCTTATAAAACTGGTGCCTGGATTCTCGGCGTTCCGCCCAATGACTTTTCTTTCGAACTCAGTTTTGCATGGCTTCAGTCAGAACTGATTCATATCTGGAAGCCTTTCCTGCTCGGTTGCTTAATTTGTGGCGGTACCCTTTCTTTCATTGGTTATCACACGATTAACCTGTTCTGGCGCTATCATGTGGCTCGTGCATGGCGAGCTCGTCAAGCACGCTGGAAAGAGAAATTACTGCATACTCTGCATCTTGATCAGCTGGGTAAAAAAGATGATGACGAAAAAGCACCCGAATCAGACAAAGAGTCCTTCCGCGAAAAGCATAACGACCATCGTAACGATTAAACGGGATTATGCCAAACCGGATAGTTAGGCTCTGTACGAGATTGGCTATAGTTCCTTTAAGAAATGTCCATTAGTGTTAAACACAGCAACTAGAAACATCCCAAATTCGAAAAGTCGTTAACTTAAGCCGGCTTGTTATTAAATCGAGTATTGTCATTCACCACAGGGACCAGCGGGAATGCCATTGGTGCACTTCCTATGGTCGCCCACGAAGGTGGGAATCCACAAGATTTTCTATTAAAAGAATAGACTCCCGCCTTCGCGGGAGTGACAAGAACTAGAGTAGTTCCTTGTCTTTTGGACCGAGCAGCTCACCCCTCGGTCGCCTTCTGTTTCGTAAAGATGACAAGACTTTGGGAGATATTGCTTTCGCAGGGTTCGTCAGAAACGATGTATAAAAAAGCCGCTCATGGCGTAAACCAGAGCGGCTTTTTTAATTCTATAATGACTTACTCAATCGCCATCAAGTGGCCATCTTCAAGCTTCAACTGTCGTTGCATTTTTGAAGCTAACTCTAAATCATGAGTCACAGTAATAAAAGTTGTACCCATTTCCTGATTGATTTCGCACATTAAGTCATACACTTTCAATGCCGTTGCATGATCGAGATTACCGGTTGGCTCATCCGCTAAGACACAAACGGGCTCATTGGCTAAAGCTCGGGCAAACGCAATTCGTTGCCGCTCACCGCCTGATAGTTCAGATGGTTTGTGTGTCTCGCGATTGGTGAGACCGACGCGCTTGATTAAAGCGGCTGCTTTGCGATACGCTTGATCACGGTTAATGCCTCGAATGACCAGCGGCATGGCAACATTTTCCAGCGCTGTAAACTCGGGCAACAAATGATGGAATTGATAAACAAACCCAATATTCATGTTGCGGAATTCGCCTTGAGCCTTTGGTTTTAGCTTATGAACATCTTGTCCATTAATCAGTATCTCGCCTTTGGTTGGTTTGTCTAATGCTCCGATAAGATGCAACAGTGTACTTTTTCCAGATCCTGAAGCGCCGACAATAGCTAGTTGTTCGCCATGCTCTACTGTCATGTTCAGTGACTCAAGAACAGTGACTTTGCTTGCACCATCCTCATAAACACGACTTAAATTCGTTATTTCAATTAAACGTTCACTACTCATAACGAAGAGCCTCCGCCGGTTGTGTTTTGGATGCTTTCCAGGAAGGATAAAGTGTCGCCATAATGCTAATCACAAAGGCTGATAAACCGATTTTAATCTCATCATCAACA
>JAPHRL010000253.1 GCA_026195755.1 Kangiella sp.
AATGTGATGAATATTATTGAACAGCATGGTGCCGAGGTGGCATTCCCCACCTCGACCGTGCACCTTGCCAGCGGTCAAATTCCCTTTGGCCCTTCACTTGAGGATAACAGTTAGATGTCGGTAACACCGGAGCAGGCACAGCAGGTCTATGATGAGGCGGATTGTCTGTTTGACCGCAGCGCCGTCGAGGCCAGCATCAAGCAGATGGCAGTGGAGATCACAGAGGCGATGGCGACAAAAAATCCGCTGCTGTTATCGGTAATGAGTGGGGCGATGATCCCCGCCGGGATCCTGCTTTCCCATCTCAATTTCCCGCTGCACATCGACTATCTTCACGCCAGTCGTTATCGCGGTGAGACCTCCGGCGGTGAACTCGACTGGCGCGTCAGGCCGCGCTACGAACTACAGGGGCGCGTGGTGTTGGTCATCGACGATATCCTCGACGAGGGGCTGACCTTGCAGGCGATCATCGACCACTGCAAACAGCAGGGGGCCGCCGAGATCTATAGCGCGGTGCTGGTGAAAAAAATGCATGATCGCAATATCGGTATCGAAGCCGATTTTGTCGGCCTGGAGGTCGAGGATCGTTACCTCTTCGGCTACGGTATGGACTACAAAGAGTACTGGCGCAATGCGCCGGGGATCTTCGCGGTAAAGGGTTTGTAAGGGGTTTTATCTATTATGTCTAAATTGGCCATTATCGGTGGAACGGGGCTAACCAGTTTGAACGGTTTGCAGATCAATCGGAGTGAGACGGTGGAGACCCCGTTTGGGGCCCCATCAGCGGCGCTCAGTTTTGGTGAGATCGCCGGTCGCGAGCTGGTTTTCCTGCCGCGTCACGGCGGCAGTCATACCATCCCGCCGCACAGGATCAACTATCGCGCCAACCTCTGGGCACTGAAGCAGAGTGGTGTGACACAGGTCATCGCCGTCAATGCGGTAGGCGGTATTCGCGCCGACATGACACCGGGGCGTCTGATCGTGCCGCATCAAATTATCGACTACACCCATTCGCGTATCGATACCTTCTTTGAAGAAGGACTGGAGCATGTCACCCATATCGACTTTACCGATCCCTACTGCGAGTCACTGCGCCAACAGTTGATTGCAGCGGCTGCGCCCTGTGGTCTTGAGGTGATAGGCGAGGGCACCTATGCCGCCACCCAGGGGCCGCGGCTGGAGAGCGCGGCGGAGATCAATCGCCTGGAGCGTGACGGCTGTGACCTGGTGGGGATGACCGGGATGCCGGAGGCGGCACTGGCCCGCGAACTGGAGCTCTGTTATGCCTGTGTCGCGGTGGTGGCCAATATGGGTGCAGGGCGCAGCGAGGAGGAGCTGACGATGGAGATGATCGAGCGCACGCTGGTGAGTGGTATGGCCGATGTGCGGCGTCTGCTGGAGCAGGTGATCGCCGTTCTCGACGCCTAATCCTGGATTACTGCGCGCCAGTTACCGCAGGCTGGTAGCGAGTCACCACGGCAATCACACCGAACAGCGGGTGATCCTGATAGTGGATCTCATCACTGCGCATGCGACTTGACTGTTGCATGCGGAATACCTGGTAGTTCGGGGCCGGTGCCTCCTGCACAACTTCTGGCAACGTCTCAGCGTCCATTGTTGCGGCGCTATCGGCATTCTCCATAGGCACTATCTCCTGCGCAAAATCTGACAGGCTGGGGGGCAGGGGTTCGCGCCACACCAGATCGCTCTCCAGGTGCAGGTAGCGGGCGAGGCTGAGGCGCAGGGTGCCATCCAGTTTGGGGAGCGGCTCACCCGCCTTACCTGAGGCAGCAGGCTGCTCCAGCATTCCCTCGTAGATGTGTACCGGCACCGACTTACTCTGTTCGAGACCGGGCTGTACCCAGCCCAGGTGGAGCACCAGTTCGACATCCCCTGCACGCTTGATCCGTGCTGCGGTCTCACCCAGCTGCAAACTCGCTTTGTCGGCCAGACTGAAGGGTTCGGGCAGGAGTGGGGCGGGCTGCCTCTGATCGCCCCTTTTTGGTTTAACCAGTTCGCGACTCTTCTCCAGGTCGGGCAGGGTGAAGTCGATCGGCCAGATCTCCGATTTATGATAGGCAGGGCTGTTCTGCGAGAAGATGATCACCTCGACCTGATACCAGCGCGGCTCCTCTTCGCCATGCGCCAGAAGAGGCAGCAACAGCAGACCAAAGAGGGCGGCCTTGAGGTGTGAACGGGAGTAATTGAACTTTGACATCGTGGTGCTCATTATCCTGATTATTCTCTGTGACAAAAATTTCGTTCGACAGCCATTACTGCCGCCTCGACCCGCGAATGGACATCGAGTTTGCGCAGTATAGCCTTGACGTGCAGCTTGACCGTGCCATCGGAGATCCCAAGGTTACGGGCGATCAGTTTATTGCTCTGCCCCTCGGCCAGCAGGCAGAGGATCTCCACCTCGCGTGGGGTCAGTTCATCGAAGGGGGAGCTCTCCGCCGGTGCTTCCTCTATAGAGTCGCCCTGTACCACACGGGCCAGAACGGGGGTCAGTTCGGGGGCGACCAC
>JAPHRL010000298.1 GCA_026195755.1 Kangiella sp.
GGCCTGCTGATCATTGATGAAGAACATCGCTTCGGTGTGCGCCAAAAAGAGCAGTTGAAGAAATTCCGCACCGAAGTGGACATTTTGACGCTAACCGCAACTCCGATCCCTCGAACCTTGAATATGTCGATGTCGGGGATGCGTGACTTATCCATTATCGCGACACCTCCAGCGCGCCGACTGTCGGTAAAAACTTTTGTCCGCGAGTATCACAAGCCGCTAATTCGTGAAGCTGTGCTACGTGAAATTCTACGCGGTGGTCAGGTTTACTTTTTGCACAATACGGTGGATACGATTCAACGCACTGCAGAAGAACTTAGAGAACTACTGCCTGAAGCTCGCATTCAATTAGCGCATGGCCAAATGCGTGAGCGAGAGTTGGAGCAGGTGATGCGTGATTTTTATCACCAGCGCTTTAACGTTCTGGTCTGTACCACCATTGTCGAAACCGGCATTGATAATCCGAATGCCAATACCATGATTATCGATCGTGCTGATAAGTTTGGTTTGGCACAGTTGCATCAGCTTCGTGGCCGTGTCGGACGCTCACACCATCAGGCTTACGCCTATCTGCTTACGCCAGCCGGACGAAAAATAACCAAGGATGCTGAGAAGCGTTTGGATGCCATCGCCTCCTTAGAAGACTTGGGTGCTGGTTTCACGCTGGCAACTCACGATCTAGAGATCCGCGGTGCTGGTGAGTTATTGGGCGATGAGCAATCAGGGCAAATGCAGGCCGTCGGCTTTAACCTTTATATGGATATGCTCGAAGATGCGGTCAAAGCCTTAAAAGAAGGTAAAGAGCCGTCACTGCAACAAAGTTTAAGACAAAAGACTGAAATTGATCTTGGTGTTCCAGCTCTGATCCCCGATGATTATATTGGTGACGTGGCTACCCGCTTATCGCTCTATAAAAGAATCGCCAGCGCCAAAAGTAAAGAACAACTGGATGCTCTACAGGTCGAATTTATTGACCGTTTTGGTTTACTGCCAAAGCAGCTAAAAAACCTGTTTCTTATTAGCGAGCTGGCGCTAAGCGTCCAACCCCTGGGTATCAACAAAATTGACTTGGTACGGAGTGGGATTCGTATACGCTTCGTCCAAGATTCACAAATCGATCCCGCAAAGCTCATTCGCTTAATCCAGCTTAATCCTTCGCGCTATCGTTTTGAACAAAATGTCATTTTGAAGATTCTGACTGAAGAAGAAGAAATAGCACCGCTACTCAAAGAAATTAACAGTGTTATTGAGAAGATTTCATAAACCTTGACGTCCTGCCCAGCCAGCAAAATTATGGCTGGGCTTTCCATTCATTCATGGTAAACTCTAACCATTAAAATTCTTAACCAGTATAATTATGTGTAAAAAAATCATAACCTTAGCTATCTTTTTAAGCCTTGCTTTCAATACTGGTAGCTCAGCAGCGCAAAGCTTCTTCGATATTGAGTTTGTTTTTTTTAAACGTATTGACCAGCAAGATAACTTAGCGCAGGTTAAAGAAAGTGACCTTCCGGATATTGAGACTGAGTATAGCTTTACCCAACTGCCAGAAGGCTTTATCCAACTTACCGGTTCGCAACTAAAACTGCATGGTGTCTGGGATCGCTTAAGAACCAGTCAAAACATTCGCCCATTATTGCATATAGGCTGGCGCCAACCATTACTCGACAAATCAGAAACGCCCTGGTTAGCATACGATGCAACGGATGCACCAGAAGAAGAAGGTTTAAATCAATTTAACGGGCTCATTCGGTTTAGTCGAAACCAGGGTTTGTTAGTAGAGCACAAAGTGATCGGTTTTAAACCAATTGATATTCCTGAGCAATATTTGCTAACACCGGACAGTCAGGATGGAGTTAATGAACAAGACGAACTTGAGATGCTGGATGAACCCGTCAGCGAAGAACCAATGGTTGATCTACAAATGCCGGAACAACTTCATGGCTATTTTGTACTATCCGAAAATCGCAAAGTGAAACTGGATGAACTGCACTATTTTGACCATCCCAACATGGGTATATTGCTTAAAGTGACGCCATATAAAGCAACCCTGGAAGAGCAGGAAGCATTACAGAATCCCTAAACTTACAGACAGTCAAAACAATAATTTAACCAGGATGATCCATGAGTAATATTTTAGTCATTGGTGGCGGCATGGTCGGTGGCGTGATTGCACGTGACCTATCAGAAAAGTTTGACGTTACTGTGGCCGATGTTAGTAACACACGCTTAAAGCTTCTTAAAAAGCGCCACCCTTCATTGACAACAATGGAGCTTGATGTGGCTGATTTAGAGGCTGTCAAAAATGCTGTTAACC
>JAPHRL010000258.1 GCA_026195755.1 Kangiella sp.
TCTCGTGTAGGTGGTGCTGCACAGACTAAAATCATCAAAAAGCTTGGTGGTGGTGTTCGTCTTGCATTGGCTCAGTATCGTGAACTTGCGGCTTTCGCTCAGTTCGCTTCGGATCTTGATGATGCGACTCGAGCTCAGTTAGAACACGGTCAACGTGTTACTGAATTGATGAAACAGCACCAGTATGCGCCTCTTTCGGTAGCAGAAATGGCGGTTTCATTGTACTCAGCTGAGAAAGGTCACTTGAAAGACGTTGAAATCAGCAAGATCGGTGACTTCGAATCTGCTCTACTCGATTACTTCAAGAATCAACATGCTGACTTGTTGAAAGAAATCAATGAAAAATGTGATTATAACGACGAAGTAGCAGAGAAACTTGAAGCAGCGGTAACCAAATTTAAGGCTACCCAAACTTGGTAAACAACAATGGGGTGCTTAGCACCCTTTTGTGTATTAACCAATTAATTAGATTAAGACTGGAAATATACTATGTCAGGCGCTAAAGAGATTCGTACCAAAATAGGGTCGATTAAAAATACGCAAAAAATTACTTCAGCAATGGAAATGGTTGCTGCCAGTAAAATGCGTAAAGCGCAAGATCGCATGACGGCTTCTCGTCCTTATGCCGAGAAAATTCGCAACGTGATCAAGCACATTGCACAAGGTACTCCAGAATACCGACATGCTTATGTTTCTGAGCGAGACGTAAAGCGTGTTGGTTATATTGTCGTATCCACAGACCGCGGTTTATGTGGTGGTTTGAATATCAACTTATTCAAGGCAGCACTGAACGATATGAAAACCTGGTCGGAACAGGATATCGAAATTGACTTGTGCCTAATCGGCAACAAAGCGACTTCATTCTTCCGCAAGTTTGGTGGTTCTGTGGTTGCTAAGACTTCGAACTTGGGTGACACACCTGAAATCGAAGATCTGATTGGTTCAGTTAAGGTTATGCTAAAAGCCTATGATGAAAAGCGTATCGATCGTTTATTCGTAGTGACCAATGAGTTTGTTAACTCAATGACACAAAGCCCAGAGGTGGAACAATTACTACCACTTCCGGCTGGTGAAGACGACGAGCTTAAGCATCACTGGGATTATTTGTATGAGCCAGAAGCTAAGCCTTTGTTAGATAAATTGATGGTTCGTTTTATCGAATCACAGGTTTATCAAGCTGTGGTTGAAAATATCGCATGTGAACAAGCGGCGCGTATGGTTGCGATGAAAGCAGCCTCTGATAACGCCGGTGATCTTATTGACGATCTTGAATTGGTATATAACAAAGCTCGTCAGGCTGCGATTACTCAGGAGCTTTCTGAGATTTGTGCAGGTGCGGCTGCGGTATAACGCAATAATTTATTGAAAAGTTTTTAAAGCTTAAGATTGAGGAAATCAATATGGGCACAGGTAAGATTGTAGAAATTATCGGCGCGGTTATCGACGTTGAGTTCCCGCGTGATAGCGTACCAAAGGTGTACGACGCATTGTTCGTTAAAGCAACTGAACTGACTTTAGAAGTTCAGCAGCAGTTAGGTGATGGTGTGGTTCGTTGTATTGCTATGGGTGCATCAGACGGTTTACGTCGTGGCTTAGAAGCAACCAATACTGGCGCGCCAATTCAGGTACCTGTGGGTAAAGAAACCCTCGGTCGTATCATGGACGTGCTAGGTGAACCTATCGATCAGAAAGGTCCAATCGGTGAAAAAGAGCGCATGTCTATTCACCGTAAAGCACCTAAGCTGGAAGAGTTAGCGCCTGCAAACGAATTACTAGAAACGGGTATTAAAGTAATCGACCTGGTTTGCCCATTTGCTAAAGGTGGTAAAGTTGGTCTATTCGGTGGTGCCGGTGTTGGTAAAACGGTAAACATGATGGAGCTTATTCGTAACATCGCGATTGAGCACTCAGGCTACTCTGTATTTGCCGGTGTTGGTGAGCGTACTCGTGAGGGTAACGATTTCTACCACGAAATGACAGATTCAAACGTTATCGACAAAGTATCATTGGTATATGGTCAGATGAACGAACCACCAGGTAACCGTCTACGTGTTGCATTGACTGGTTTAACAATGGCTGAAAAATTCCGTGACGAAGGTCGTGACGTACTGTTGTTCGTTGACAACATCTACCGTTACACCCTGGCCGGAACCGAGGTTTCTGCACTGCTCGGTCGTATGCCTTCAGCGGTAGGTTATCAGCCTACCCTGGCTGAGGAGATGGGTGCTCTGCAGGAGCGTATCACCTCCACCAAGACCGGTTCTATCACCTCATTCCAGGCCGTATACGTCCCTGCGGATGACCTGACTGACCCGTCTCCGGCAACCACCTTTGCTCACCTTGACGCGACCCTGGTACTTTCTCGCCAGATCGCCGAGCTGGGTATCTACCCTGCGGTTGACCCGCTCGACTCCACCTCGCGTATCCTCGATCCGCTGGTCTGTGGCGAAGAGCACTACAACGTTGCCCGTGAGGTTCAGTCCACCCTGCAACGCTATAACGAGTTGCGCGATATCATCGCCATCCTCGGTATGGACGAGCTCTCTGAAGACGATAAGCTGATCGTGTCTCGCGCACGTAAGATTCAGCGTTTCCTCTCTCAGCCGTTCTTCGTTGCTGAAGTATTCA
>JAPHRL010000184.1 GCA_026195755.1 Kangiella sp.
CTTCTTAGCGGGTGCTTTCTTTTTAGCAGGAGCTTTTTTCTTGGCTGGTGCTTTCTTTTTAGCAGGAGCTTTTTTCTTAGCAGGTTTCTTTTTGGCTTTTGCCTTAGCTTTAGCAGCAGCAGCTCTAGCATTAGCAGCGGCTTTCTTCTTGTCTGCAGCGGCTTTCTTCTTAGCTTTAGCAGCAGCAGCCTTGGCTTTAGCAGCAGCTTTCTTTTTATCTGCGGCAGCTTTCTTCTTAGCTTTAGCAGCGGCTTTCTTATCCGCAGCGGCTTTCTTCTTAGCTTCTTTAGCAGCCCAATCTTTCTCAAATTTGGCAATTGCTTTTTCTAAAGCAGCTTGCTTTGCAGCAGTAGCTTTAGCATCAGCTAGTTTAGATTTAGCAGTATTTTGAGCTTTTACAGCTTGGTTAACAGCAGTTTTGGCTTTGCGAAGTGCTTCTTTTGCTTTCTTGGCAGTAGCTTTAGCTGCTTTTGTCGATTTACCTTTAGCTTTTTCGGCAGCAGCTTTAGCTTTGTCGCCTGCTTTTTTTGCTGCGTCACGAGCTTTCTTAACTGCGTCTGAAGCTTTCTTTTCGGCTGCTTCAAGTTGCTTCAAAGTTGTACCTTTAGAAGCAGATTTTTTTACTGGTTTTTTAGCCATGGTCATTTCCCCTGTGTTGCGAGATGTTTTGATTAAAATTCAATCAAAGTATACGTAAATAATTTTAGAAAGTTAATAATTAATTATGCTAAAGTTGCAAATAACGAATCTTTTTTAATGTTTTTTAACAAAAATGAATGATAAACAGCAAAAAATATTTTTTTATACAACTTTTGGCTGTCATTTGTGCGAAAAAGTCGAGGCTATGTTAATTGAAATTTCGCACCAATTTAAGGATGAATTTCATTATCAAATTATTGCTTTTGATATCATTGATGATGACAAAATATTTGACCAATATCGTTATTCAATTCCTGTTTTGAAGAAAGAACAAGACGCCGATGAATTGAGTTGGCCATTTGATTACCAACAATTGTGTCATTGGCTAAATCTCAGTTAACTTTTCCTTGATATTTCTAACTGACATTCACGTCTTTATTTTGATTCCACTAAAGAACTTGTTTTTTTGAGTCAATGATCACTTCTGTGAGTTGCTAACGCAGTTTCCCAACCCTGTTACTTTCTGTTTGAAGTTATTCTTTGTTGCAACTTCTTTTTCACGTCTCTTTTACTGCATGAGCTCTTTCGCTCACTATGGATTTATCGTCGATTGATTTGTGCGCTTGACAAATATTCAATATGAACGTATGTTTCAAACAGTTGTTTGGAATTGATTGGGCAGGATTGTGTGAGCATGACTAAAACTGAGTCAACTAAGAGTCGAATATTGGATGCCGCTGAGCAGCTCTTTGCAGAAAGGGGCTTTGCTGAGACCAGTCTTCGAACCATTACCACGCGAGCAAAAGTTAATTTGGCTAGTGTGAACTATCATTTCGGTTCTAAGAAGTCTTTAATTCAGGCTGTATTTGATCGTTTTTTGCAGGATTTTACCAAAGAGTTGAGTCTTGAGCTTATGACTCTGGAGCAATTACAGCCTGTTCAACTTGAGGCTGAAAAACTTTTAAATGCTCTGATCAAGCCATTATTAAGTCTTAACTCTCGACGTGATAATGCAATTTCTATTTTTATGCGTCTGCTAGGGCGAGCTTATGCTGAAACGCAGGGGCACTTACGTCGCTATGTCACGGACAAGTATGGGCATGTATTAGTACGTTTTACCCACTTGTTTCAAAAAGGCTATCCGAAGCTAACCATTGATCAGATTTTCTGGCGGTTACACTATATGCTAGGGAGTATGATTTTTACTTTAGGCGGAAGCGACGCTTTGCGTCAGATTTCGCAAGCCGACTTTAATCGAGATTTGGGTGTTGAGGATGTTATTAAAGAAATGGTGCCATTCCTCGCAGCCGGTATGAAAGCGTAATATTGAATAATTGTTGAGGTAATTTGAAATGATGGGTTTATTACAGATTGTTGTGATGTTGCTGGTGGTAGGTTTTTGTGCCTATCAACGTATGGCAATGAAAAAAGCAATGATCATTAATGCAGTTGCTTTGGTTGTTTTATGGATTCATGGTGGTTTTACCTGGGGATTATTCATTTCGCTACTGATTTTCGCTGTGGTAGCAACTTTCTACTTACTTCCTGATTTACGCATTGACTGGATCTCTCGTAAAGCCTACTTGTTTATGCAAAAAGTCTTGCCACCAATGAATGAAACTGAAAAAACGGCTTTAGAAGCTGGTGATGTGTGGTGGGAAGGGGACTTATTCCGCGGTAATCCAGACTGGAATAAGATGTTGAACATCACCAAGCCGCAGTTAACGGAAGAAGAGCAGTCTTTTGTCGATAATGAGAC
>JAPHRL010000232.1 GCA_026195755.1 Kangiella sp.
GGCGAGGGTATTAAACAGGTTTGAGCCGATAACATTACCGAGCGCGAGATCATGCTCGTTTTTTCGAATGGCGATGATGGAGGAGGCCAGTTCGGGAAGTGAGGTACCCACTGCAATAATGGTCAACCCGATAATAATATCACTGACGCCAAAGGCTTGCGCAATTTCAACTGCGCCCCAGACCAGAAGTCGAGAGCTGGCAACCAGCAGAATTAACCCGACCACCAGCCATAGTATCCCTATTTTAAGAGGCATAGTATGTTGGCTGACTTCCTGTTCGACTTCGGTAGCAAGGGAGTCCGGCTTTTTTTGCATGCCCTGCCAGATGGACCAACCCATAAAACCGGCAAAACCAATTAGCAGGATGATGGCGTCTAATTGTGAAATATCCAGATCCCATAATAGTCCTATGACCAATATCGTCATCAGCATTAAAAGCGGCATCTCTTTGCGCAGGATTTTAGAGTGAACCGCAATCGGGCTGATGACCGCAGTTAAGCCAAGAATGAGTGCAATATTGGTAATGTTCGAACCAAAGGCGTTACCTAAGGCGATTCCTGGGTTTCCCTGGCCAGCGGCTAGCGCAGAAACCACCATTTCAGGTGCTGAGGTTCCGAATCCGACAATTACCATGCCAATTAACAAGGACGGCATACCGAAATGACGAGCAGTCGAGGCAGCACCATCAACAAATTTGTCGGCACTCCAGACCAATAAAGCTAACCCTGATATTACGGCTAGAATCGCAACAAGCATAATGTTCCTATTAAAGTATTTTTTTAGTTCAGTTTAATCAGAACCTTCCAATGGTGCCTATTGTATCGACTCCATTAAAAAAGTCACAAAAGTTATTGTAAGTGGTAGTATTTTGGGAGATGCTTAACGTGTCACAGCTATAAAAAACAATGACTTTGCGCAATCTATCTCCAATGCTAGTATTTAAAGGTGCCTTAACTGGCAAAAGCATCTGGGCAGAATGCAAGGATATGTGCTCCATTGTTGGTTGCAAATAACCTAAAAGTAGAAGAGAAAGCGATTGAAACGTGAGCAGATAAAAGATACGACGGTAAAACTAATGGCGGTTTGGTACAACAGGCTGCTAGTAACTTTTTTGGCCTTTTTACCTTTATGGTTCATTCTTTATATAGCCTCTGAAATATCTCCTGATAAAATATTCGTTGCCCATACGTTCCATGTCATCGTCATTTCCCTAGCTGTCCTTTTTAGTGGTTTTCTAAGTTACATCACCTGGCGTTGTTATCGTGCAACCGGCGAAGAGCTTCTCCGCTGGCTCGTTTATGGCTTTCTGGGTTTTACTATTATTTATGCTCCTCACGGCCTCTTGACTCACTATGACATGGACAATATCTGGGTGTTTGTGTTATTTGGCCCCGCCTCGCGACTGATCATGGCGTTCTGCTTTCTGGTTGCCATGCTAAAGTATGGCGAAGTTATCGAACCTGAGAAGGCTCGCAAAAAAAAGCTGACTGTTCCACTTATACTCTTTGTTGTTATCAATATCTTAGTGTTTGGGGCTGCCCATCTCAACGCCGTTGATCTCAACTGGTGGCGCCTATTAACCGAATACTTGTCTATCAGTATGTTCCTTAGTAGTGTGATTTGGATTCTGGTTCAAAAAACACGTGGTTATATGGCTTTGTTATACGGGCTGGCGATGATCTGGTTTGCGCTTTCCTGTCTGTCTTTCACTATCGGAGCTGTCTGGGGGCATCAGTGGTGGTTTGCCCATATCATCTTCGCGGCAGGTTTTTTATTATTAAGCTATGGGGTGGTGCAGGCATTTTTAACCACGGGTTCATTTAAAAATATCTACTCGCAGACCGAATTGTTAGATCAAATCCTGGTCGAAAAGAAAAAATCAGAACAGGCCCTTATTGACTTAAAACAGGCCAATGAGAAGCTTGAGGAATTGGCCGCTACTGATTCTCTTACAGGTGTGGGGAATCGCCGTCAATTTGTAAAACGCTCCGAAGAAGAAATGTCTCGCGCCTATAGAAACGGCACTGAGCTATGCATGATGGTGGTCGATTTTGATCATTTCAAAGCGGTGAATGATGAATATGGGCATCAGGCTGGCGATAAGGCTTTAAAAGCGTTTGTTAAATTAACCAGCGAAATTATGCGTCCTTCCGACTTATTGGCCAGAATTGGAGGTGAAGAGTTTGCTCTATTACTGCCTGAGACCAGCCTTTCCTCGGCGGCTAAAGTGGCAGAAAGATTGCGTCAGTATATTGAGGGAAATCCAATTGCGATTGGCAAAAAAAATATAAAACTTACTATCAGTATTGGGCTGGCTCAGTTTCGGCCTAAAGTCGACACAGTAAAAAAATGGTTACACCGTGCCGATGAGTTGTTATACCAGGCTAAGGATAAGGGAAGAAATCGAGTTGAGGTTGAAGACTCTAAGGATAAGGGTGACTAGGATGGTTTATAAAGTCACTATTAGCGCTATTTTGGTCACCCTGTTAACTCTGACTTTGATCTGGAACTTTCAGGGTGATGATTCTGATAGTGCTCGTGAAGTTCGAGTCGGACTCTATCAGAATTCTCCTAAAATATACCGCAACTCCGAAGGCCAACCAGATGGCCTTTTTATCATGCTGCTTGAAGCGATTGCAGAAGAAGAGTCCTGGGATTTAGCTTATGTTGATTGCGAATGGAGTGAGTGTCTCAGCCTGTTATCAAACAATACCATTGACCTGATGCCTGATGTGGCCATTACTGATGAGCGTGATCGTAGATTTGATTTTCACAGCAATGCAGTAACACATAGCTGGTCGGAAGTTTGGGCTAGAAAAGACTTAGATATTTTAGGCCTTCCTGATCTTCCACGCCAGAATGCTCCTTTGCCACATTAGCCAGTAACTGCTTGGTCAGGAATGTCAGGCTCTTGTGCTGATCTTCAGCCGCACGTATATCAGCCACGTAGTGCGCCGTAACGGCTGCAATCGCAGCACCATCAGCTTTTGCCGGCGTTTCATCGATCACGTAACTCAGCATGTTTACCGTCAATGTGGGATCGATCGGATAGGTGACTGATAACCAGACACCATGCGCCAGGGCAATAATAGAAGCTGGCTGTGCACTCTGATAAAGCACATCACAACATTCGACTGCGTCCTGCCACTGTTCTAATTCGATAAATGTATCTAGCGCTGTACGGGCTTTTTCCCAGGACTCATCTGCACGGCCTGAGCCGACCAGTGCTTCGGCCACGTCAAGCTGTAAGCGTGCGCGCTGCAATGGCGGGGCACTGGCTTCGAGCTCATCGTATGCTGCCTGTTTCTTCTCCAGGTATTTCTGGATATCTTCTTTTGACTGCTCGGGTGACGAACTATCTATCAGCAGATCGTCGAGTTCTTTTTTGCCTGACATAGTAAAAACCGTTAAAACTTATAATGATTGCGCTTTTTACAGCATTTTAGCATCAATAGAAACACGCTAATTGCAGGGGATTACACCCTGATTTACCCTGCCTTTTGAGATATACGCTCTAAAGCGGCGCGCAACTGCGCTTCATCGACCGGGAAAGTAAGCGATGCTTCAACATCAAAACCCTGTAAAAAGCGCTGATATTGTGGACCGAA
>JAPHRL010000128.1 GCA_026195755.1 Kangiella sp.
AGCGGTTAAAGGCATGCTTCCTAAGAATCCTTTGGGTCGTGCTATGTTCCGCAAGTTGAAAGTTTACGCTGGCACTGAGCATACGCATACTGCTCAGCAACCAATCCCATTAGAAATCTAAGGTGAGAACAATGGCTGAACAATATTACGGAACAGGTCGTCGTAAAAGCTCTACAGCTCGTGTTTTCCTGCGTCCTGGGAATGGTGCGATTACCGTTAACCAGCGTAGTCTTGACGAGTATTTTGGTCGCGAAACTTCGCGCATGGTGGTTCGTCAACCACTTGAGTTAACTGAAACTCTAGAAAAGTTTGATGTGTACGTAACAGTTTCTGGTGGTGGTGGTACTGGTCAAGCCGGTGCAATTCGTCACGGTATTACACGTGCATTAATGGAGTACGACGAAGAATTGCGTGCTTCATTGCGTAAAGCTGGTTTTGTTACCCGTGACGCTCGTGCAGTTGAGCGTAAGAAAGTGGGTCTACACAAAGCACGTAAGCGCCCTCAATTCTCGAAACGTTAAGTTTCGAACAGTATTGCCGGAGAGGAACTCCGGCATTCTTTACACCCGCATCTTGCGGGTGTTTTTTTATCTGTCATTTCTGAAAATTTTCAACTTTCAATAAGTTAGATATTTGCATCTGGTCTGACCACATTGTTATTGTGGGTATTTTGCTATATGATCCCTGCGCAGTATTCTGCCGTAGAAGTGCTAATAGGTGTTTTATAGCATTATTTATAAGACTGGCTTCAGCGCAGAATCGTTTTAATCATGATTTTTCAACGCCATCCATTGGTGGATGGTGCTATTTTCTTCGTGGGGAGACTAACCGAATGAGTAATCAGGGCGTCAACAAAGGACGCAGAAATCTGCTAATCGGTGCTACTTCAGTAGTAGGTGCGGTTGGTGTGATTGGTGCGGCAGTACCTTTTGTTCGTTCCTGGGCACCAAGTGCGAAAGCACAGTCTGCAGGTGCTCCAGTTGCGTTTGACTATACCAAACTTGAGGTAGGACAACAGGCTACTGTAGAGTGGCGCGGTAAACCAGTATGGGTTATGCGTCGTGATGATAATATGCTGCAAAGCATCACTAAAAGTGAAAGCTTAGTTGCTGACCCTGAGTCTGTGGAGCCACAGCAACCAGACTATTGTCGGAACGAGTATCGTTCGATTGAGCCAAATATATTCGTTGCTGTCGGTATTTGTACGCACTTGGGTTGTTCGCCAAAACTCTTTGCGGATGCGGGTTCTTTAGAAGGAGGCTGGTTAGGTGGTTATTACTGCCCATGTCACGGTTCTAAGTTTGATTTGGCTGGCCGTGTTTATAGCGGTGTTCCGGCTAACGCTAACTTGGAAGTACCTCCTTATACCATAGACCCGGCTGCAAAAATGATTGTGATCGGTGAAGAGAAGGGAGCTGCCTAATGTTAAAGAATTTTATGACCTGGCTTGATGCTCGTTTTCCAGCTACTAAAGTATGGAACGAACATTTAGCGGAATATTATGCCCCAAAGAATTTCAATTTCTGGTACTTTTTTGGCTCGCTAGCCATGCTGGTTTTAGTTAACCAGTTACTGACCGGTATTTGGTTAACCATGTTCTACAGCCCTAGTGAACCATTCGCTTCGGTTGAATACATCATGCGTGATGTCGAAATGGGTTGGTTAATTCGTTATCTCCACTCAACAGGTGCCTCAGCCTTCTTCGTGGTAGTCTATCTCCATATGTTCCGTGGCATTATGTATGGTTCATATAAGAAACCACGCGAGTTGATTTGGATCTTCGGTATGATCATTTTTGTTCTATTGATGGCAGAAGCCTTTATGGGTTATTTGCTGCCTTGGGGCCAAATGTCATTCTGGGGAGCACAGGTGATTGTGAACCTGTTTGGTACCATTCCTGTTGTAGGTCCGGACTTGGTTGAATGGATTCGTGGTGATTTCACCTTATCATTAGCAACATTAAATCGATTCTTTGCCCTACACGTGGTTGCTGTGCCTTTGGCATTGGTTGCGATGGTGTTCCTGCACTTGGTTGCACTGCATAAAGTGGGTTCAAACAATCCAGATGGTGTTGAGATTAAAGATAAGAAAGATGAGAACGGCATTCCCTTAGATGGTATTCCATTCCATCCGTATTATACGGTTAAAGACATTGTGGGCGTTGTAGTCTTCATGATGATCTTCCTGGGTATTGTTTTCTTTGCTCCAGACTTTGGTGGCTACTTCTTAGAGCGCCCAAACTATGAACCAGCAAACCCATTGAAAACTCCACCACATATTGCTCCGGTTTGGTACTTCACACCGTTTTACACCATGTTGCGCGCGGTGCCTCACCCGTTCTATGGCTTTATGGTGATGGCTTTAGCTATTGTGATTCTGTTTTTGTTGCCATGGCTTGATCGTCAAAAAGTGAAATCAATCCGTTACCGTGGTGCTTCATACAAAATTCTATTAGCTTTGTTTGTTATCGCTTTCATCATTCTAGGTATTTTGGGAGTTATTCCGGTAACAGACTTTACTAAATGGTTAGGAAGAGTTTGTACCGTGTACTATTTCTTCTTCTTTATCGCCTTGTGGTTCTTACCCAAGTTCGAAAAAACAAAACCAGTACCAGAGAGGGTAACAGACAAATGAAAAAGTTAATTACAGCTATTTTATTCCTGCTGCCTGTATCGGTATTTGCTGCAGGTGGTGGTACAACGTACCCAAATGAACCAGCTAATATTGATTTGACGGACAAAACGTCATTACAAAATGGTGCCAAGTTATACGTCAATTATTGTTTAGGCTGCCACTCGATGGAATACGTTCGTTATTCACGTATCGCCCAAGATCTAGAGTTGACTGAAGAGCAGACAGTGAACAACCTGATTCTTGGTGATCGACAATTCGGTGACACAATGGACAAAAGCATGAATGGTGAGCTAGCCAAAAAGTGGTTTGGTGTTGACCCATTGGATTTGTCTTTAGTGGCTCGTGTCAGAGGTGAAGATTGGGTCTACAATTATCTACGTTCTTTCTATGTTGATCCATCTCGCCCATTTGGCGTTAACAATACGGTCTTCCCGGAAGTTGGCATGCCACATGTTTTGGCGGATCTCCAGGGCTTGCAGGCGAAAAGTGATGCTTTACTTTCAGTTGAAGAGCAAATTGCCGAAGCTAAAGCCGTGCTAAATGATTCTGAAGCCAGCGATCAAGCAATTGCGGAAGCCGAAGAAAAACAGCACAAAGCTGAAGCTGAAATGGCTAAGCTTGCTGCCGAAGGTCAAATGTTTGTTCAGATTAAAGAAGGACAGATGACGGCAGAAGAATATGATGAAAATATTCGTGACCTGACTGCGTTTATGGCTTATACAGCAAATCCAGTCAAGCTTGAAAGTAAGCGTATGGGTGTCTGGGTTCTAATGTTCTTATTTGTGCTATTGATATTGGCGTACTTCTTGAAGAAAGAATTCTGGAAAGACGTACATTAATTAGCATCCTAAGCCTCAGCGTATCCCCGCTGAGGCTTTCTTGTTGTTCGCAGGAGAAATCAGTATGGCAGTAGTTGCCAAACGTTCAGTTATGACTCTTTTTTCAGGCAATGATGTGTATAGCCATCAGGCGCGCATTGTTTTAGCAGAAAAAGGCGTGAATTATGAAGTGGTAGAGGTTACCCCTGATAGTGTTCCAGAGGATTTACTAGATTTAAATCCTTATGGCTCTGTACCGACCTTGATTGATCGTGATCTAGTTTTGTATGAAGCCAGTATCGTTATGGAATATCTTGATGAGCGTTTTCCGCACCCACCTTTGATGCCGGTTTATCCGGTTACACGTGGCCGTAGCCGCTTGATGATGCACCGCATTCAAAAAGAGTGGTACAGTCAGTACGAAATCATTGTTAATGGCACAGAAGCAAAAGCCAAGAAAGCCCGTAAGGAATTACAGGAAAGTATCATGGCGTTAGCTCCAGTGTTTGCCAGCAATCCTTACTTTATGAGTGAAGAATTCTCATTGGTTGATTGTGTCATTGCTCCATTACTATGGCGTGCCGACCAATTGGGTATTGAGATTTCAGGACGTGGAAGTAAAGCTATCCATGATTATATGGAGCGCATATTTGAACGCGAATCCTTTAAAGTTAGTCTGACTGAGGAAGAGCGCGAAATTAAAATGGGTCTAATGTAATGGCGGGTAACTCGCCATTACAGCCCTATCTACTAATCGCTTATTATGAGTGGATACTTGATAATGAGTGGACCCCGCAAATATTAGTCGACACGTCTCATCCAGAAGTGGATGTTCCCTTGCAGTTTGCAAATGATGGAAAGATTGTTTTGAACATCGCACCCACAGCGGTTGCAAACTTTGAACTCAACCATGACTATATTAGCTTTAATGCTCGCTTTTCTGGGCAGTCACTTAGTCTCTACATTCCTTCTAGTGCAATTATCGCTATATACGCTCGTGAGAATGATCAAGGCATCATGTTTTCGGCTAACATGTATGGCGATGAGATGTATGCTAGCGAAGAGAGCGACACGACTACTGATTCAATTGGCCCAGTGGAAACTAAAGGACAGGATGCTGATGGTCCAGACGATGAACCTCCGAAACCTCCCAAAGGTAAGCCTAATTTAAAAGTGGTAAAGTAATTAACTAGCTTCAATGCAGTTGTCGGTATCGTAAGTTGTAAAAAAGGCGAGCTTAAAGCTCGCCTTTTTTATTCATTAGTTGGTACTAGTCGATGTACTCAAAAATCTTGACTACTCGAGTCACCCCAGAAATATTGCGGGCAACAAGCGCCGCTTTATCACCTTCTTCACGGGTTACCATACCCATTAAGAATACTTCTTTATTTTCAGTAATCACCTTGATGCGTTTAGAGTCTAAGCCTTTTTCTGCGGCCAAACTGGATTTTACCTTGGTCGTTATCCATACGTCAGACACGGTACTGACGTCCTCTGGATTCCCAACACGCAGTTCATTAAAAGCTTTCTTCATTTCAGGTACGCCTTTAACAGCATTGCTAACCTGTGAAATGGCCTCTTCCGACGGTACCTGTCCATAAATCAACACATAAAGGTTATGGCTGACTACATCGACAGCATTGGGCTGGTTCTTTTCAAGAATAGGATAGAGTCTTTCTTTAACTCGGCCTTCAATGCTGGAATCTTCCGCAACGGTACCAAAGGTGGTACAGGCTGAAACTCCAATCGCGAAGACTGGTAATAATATAAGTAAACGGAGCAATCTTTTTGTTAGCATTTCTAAGCCTCTGTTCCAAATAAGCTGTTATCGATGAAGTCGCAAAGTGCATGAATGACGACCAGATGCACTTCTTGAATGCGTGCGGTTGAATTAGATGGTACACGAACTTCAATGTCATTGGGACCGATTAAGCCGGCCATCTCGCCCCCATCTTTACCCGTTAAGGATACGATTAGCATATCTTTGCTGAGTGCAGTTTCCATGGCATTAATCACATTTCTGGAATTGCCGCTGGTTGAGAACGCTAATAAAACATCACCGGGCTGGCCAAGCGCCCTTAACTGCTTTGCGAAAACATCATTATAGCTGTAGTCGTTTGAAATTGAAGTTAAGGTGCCGGTATCGGTAGTTAACGCTATAGCAGGTAAACTTGGACGTTCACGTTCAAAACGATTAAGCATTTCTGATGAGAAATGCTGTGCGTCACCTGCTGAGCCACCATTGCCACAAGTTAGAATTTTATGGCCATTAAGCAAACTATTGACCAGAATTTGCCCCGCTTTTTCTATGGACTCCGGAAGTGCATCTGCGGCAGCAATTTTGGTTTGAATGCTTTCTGTAAAAATATCACGAATTCGTTCTATCATAATTTACCTAATCGAGTCGGTAATCTACGCTTACCAAGCTGAAGCCTGAAAAGCATTTTGATGCCATTCTATTAATGGCTCTTGCGCTGCTAATGTTACGGAAACCACGTCAAAACGACAATCTCGTTGCTGCATTTTTTTATTGGCCTGCAGGTACAAATGTGCCGTTTTAATAATCTTTTGTTGCTTACGTAAGTTCACTGTTTCGGCACCGCTACCAAATCTAGTATTGGCTCGAAAGCGAACTTCAACAAATACCAAAGCCGAGCTGTCCAGCATAATCAAGTCAATCTCACCGTAGCGTGAATTGAAATTCTTCTCAACTAAGGTTAAGCCTTGTTTTTTGAGATGATTTTCAGCGAAGAGTTCAACTTTATCACCGCGCTGCCTTGTACTCATTATTATGACAATCCTTTGCTGAGCATTACATCACTGTTCTTCAGTCAGGGGTACCCAGTGACCATTACGATACTTGGCCCAAGCCAATTGACGAACAATTCTGCCATAGTAGTCCAGAGTCAGCTTTCCAGAAAGACCTTGAACTGAATAATCTGATAAAGCTGACAATTGAGTAATCTCTGGAATTAGTAAAAATGAGTCGTAACCTAGTGCAAAGAAGCGGCCTAATGACCCACCTGCGTTAGGGAACATGCGCACGATTTTCTGCTTGTTAGTGGCTTGTTCATCTGTTTGGGGGATCATCCAGGGGGCGCTAGTAAACTGGATACCATTAAGGTCATTTTCTCGAGAGTTGTCGCCGTCGTACAAGCTTGAGGTTGCATACACTGGTAAATTATAGGCGTAATAGTAGTTTAAATAAGGCTTTATGATGCGAGCGTCTTTGGCATTAGCGACCATAAAAATAAAGTCAGCTGTAGTTGAAATTTGTGCTGAGGACTGAATTGGTAAATTAAGTAAATTTTGTAATTCGCGCTTACGGTTCTCAGCTTGATCGGCGCCGAGCATTTGCATAACGGCAACTTTCGGATCTGGAGTACGCGAAAGATCGGCTGTCCTAACCACATCGCCGCCTAGTCGTTGGAAAATATCACTGAACGTCTCAACAGCGCGTGGACCAACAGTTTTATCTGCGTTGATAATAAAGGCTCGAGTCTGCCCCTTATTGATAGCGTATTGAGCTATCTGCTCGGCTTCATCTTCAACCGGTAATCCAAATTGGAACATTCCGGCTGGAGTATAGGTTCTATCCAGACGGTTTAAGATTAAAGTTGGAATTGGTAAGTTTTGATATTGAGCAATATCATCAGCTTTATTTTTAAGCAGAGGGCCGATCACAAACTCAACGCCGTCAACAAGGGCCTGTTGATAGAGTAATTCCACTGGCTCACTAGCGGTGTCGTAGACGATCACCTCGGGTTTTTCGCTACCCATCATCTGTGTATCGTAAAATGAGGTCATAAAGCCATCGAGAATGACATTGCCCACCGTTGCTAAGCGCCCACTAGTGGGTAAGAAAAGGCCGATTTTAGTTGGAGCACCAATATCAACAACAACCGTTTCGCGCTCAACATTGATATTAATGTAATAAAGAGCCGGGTGGTTGGGATAAAGTACATTCCACTCCTGCATAGCTTCGGATAAAGCTGCTGGGTTGCTTCCAAACTGTTGCTGGATAATCGCCATGTCTAACCAGCCCAGCTCATCATGCTTGGTTGCACGATTGCGAGTGATTTCCAAGGCGCCAGTGGGTGACGTCATTAACTCAATCCAGGTTTTGCGCTCCTGCTCTTCACGCAAGTCTGGGTCAGTAAACAAATGCATGGCCTCAATCCGTGTCATGGCCGCATCAGCATGGCGCTGATTGGCCGCCAGGCTGTCTGCCAACAGACGATAATAGTGTGACTGCCACTCAGGGCTGAAGTCTTGAGGGTTGCGCACCGATTGGAGTGCGCGGATGGAATCGAATGGCTGGCTTTGAGTTAGTGCCACTTCACCCACTAACAAGTACCAATCCGCACGAAGCTTGACTGGAAGTTGGGTGGGATAAAAGCTATTTAAAACCTCATAGGCTGCGGCATATTGCTCGCGTTGTACATGAGCTTTAGCTGCCTGTAGCAAGAAAGGGGCTTTATCAGCCTCTTCAGCGGCTTCGGCTTGTTGCAAGTAAAATTCAGCAGGCTGCATATCATAGTCAGCGTTTGCTGGTGACTCAGACTTGCGTGAGGTTGTTGTGCAGGCTGAAACCATCAATACGCTGAAAATTGCCGTGAATACTAATATGAGGTTCTTATGCATAAGCTTTTTTGTCATAATTCCATACTCATCAAATAATTATCGGTATTTTAGGCGCTTAGGCGCAGCAAGGCAAAAAAGCTATGGCAAATTTCGCACAAACTGATACCGCATCGGCACAATTAGGCACTTTATTTGTGGTTGCTACGCCGATTGGCAATATCGAAGACATTTCTGCACGGGCCATTCGCACTCTTAAGGATGCCGACTTGATCTGCGCTGAAGATACCCGTCACAGTCAGCGCTTGGTGCAGCACTACCAAATTGCAACGCCTATGATGTCTTTGCATGAGCACAATGAAGTTGCACGTATAGAGCAGATAGCTCAAAGATTGCAACAGGGACAGAGTATTGCCCTGATCTCTGATGCGGGAACTCCACTAATTAGTGATCCTGGATTTAAGTTAGTCAGAGAGTTGCGCCAACAGGGTTGTCACATCAGTCCGATTCCCGGGCCAAGTGCCATCATCACAGCTTTGAGCGTTGCCGGCCTGGCTACTGACAGCTTTAGTTTTTGGGGCTTTTTGCCGTCAAAATCATCGGGACGTAAGCAGGTTTTCAACGATTTGTCTCAGCATAGCGAAACCATGGTCTTTTATGAGTCGTCACACAGGATTTTGGATTGCCTCAAAGACTTGTTCGAAGTGCTGGGTGATAGAGAGTTAGTGATTGCTCGCGAACTGACCAAAACCTTTGAAACTATCCTGTCGGGTAAAACCTCTGATTTGGTGGACAAAGTGGAGTTGGATCTGGACCAGCAGAAAGGCGAGTTTGTGTTAATGGTGTCTGGGGCTGAAGATAGGACAACTGAGATGGATATCGCAACCCAAAAACTGATGGCAGCTTTATTAGAGGAGTTACCACCCAATAAAGCCGCCAAAATTGCCGCACAAGTGTCAGGTTTGAAGAAAAAAGTATTGTATCAATGGGCGCTTGATCAAAAAGACTAAGAACGATTTCTGTCACGTTTTACCGTCGAGTCGAGTCTTAATAGGTAATTACACGTTCTTTATGCAAGAGCAAATTGAGAACTAACCGAACTGGAGTTGTATATGAAATATTTAAAATCAGCCGTTGCCGCTCTACTAACGTTCCCGCTTCTGGCTTTCGCCGGTGAAGTCAAGGTGAGCTGGGGTGAGTTTGATGATTTTACTGATGTACGCCCGGTTAATGAAAGCAAGTCAGCTTTTTATAAGCGGGTAAAAACCAGCCTTGAAAAATCCTTTATTGAGCTAGGCGAGAAGTTATCCGATGGTGTCGTGTTCGAATTCCACATTACTGATCTCGATTTGGCCGGTGACGTTCGTTACGGTGGGATCAATGATTACCGCTTGGTAGAAAGACTTTACTATCCGAAAATGAAATTTAATTATCAGTTGATTGATGGCGAAGGATCGATCATAAAAGAAGGCTCCGAGTCTTTAAAAGACATGATGTTTTTAGATCGAATAAAAACCCCTGCTAGATATCAAAGGGAAGGTTTTCATTATGAAAAGCGGATGTTCGAAAATTGGTTCGAAGAGAACATTTTGGTAGAGTTTAAGTAGCATTACATCACCAAAGTGATATAAAAGCAGGTCAATGGGCCTGCTTTTTTCTTTTTGCTTGCTTTTTCACCAATGATGACTAAACTTGCCCACAAGCTGGCCAGACAGTCGCTGCCTGCCATCTGGCAGGGAGAGGAAAGTCCGGACTTCATAGAGCAGGGTGCCAGGTAACGCCTGGGCGGCGCAAGCCGACGGCAAGTGCAACAGAAAGTATACCGCCGATGGAATCGCAAGATTCACAGGTAAGGTTGAAATGGTGCGGTAAGAGCGCACCGCACTGCTGGCAACAGTATGTGGCGAGGTAAACCCCACCCGAAGCAAGACCAAATAGGGTTCCGTATGGCGTGGCTCGCGTTGGAACCGGGTAGGTTGCTTGAGCCATGGAGTGATCCATGGCCTAGACGAATGACTGTCCACGACAGAATCCGGCTTACCGGCCAGCTTATTTTTTACTTTCGTATTCAACTGTTAAAACTTATGCGTTAGTCATTCGTAGGAAATGACTGTACAAGACACACTCTTCACAAGAGACGCGACTTACCGGCCAGTTTTTTTACTATTTGATGTTTAAAAAAACTAAAAGGTACAACAAAATATTTTAGAAAGGGGAACTATAATGAAAAAAAATATTTTTATAATTTTAGTATTGCTAGTTGTCAGTGGCTGTGCAACCACACTAAAACCTACAGAGGTTAATAAAGAAACAGGCCTTTACGATACTAGCTTTAAAATATCCACAAATGGTACTAAGGTTCGTAAGGAATTTAAGGAAGAGTATAAAAAACTTGCTTATGTGAAAACAGATGAGAAGTCAGAGGAATATAATAACTTTTTTTATAATTCGATAAAAAATATAAATAAGTTCGAGGAAGTAAACAATAAAGATGAAATGGAGCAAATGGTGTTCTCCAAGAATTTGTCAGATGAAGTATCAAGTGTCTCTGATAGAATCGGACTCCATAACCTTCAAAAACATATAGGCAACTTTTTAATTATTGAACCTTACGTTGAATGGAAAGGTGGCTACAGCTTTTTTTCTAGCTTAAAAGCTTTTGATGCACATACAGGAGAAATTGTGTTGCACTTGGAGAATACAGCCTTTAACTGGTCAGGGTTAGACCAGCCATTGTTCTTCCCGCTATTAAATGGATTAGTTCAGTGGATAGAAAACCAACCCATTCCCGAAGAGCAAAGTAATAAACAAGCAACTAAATAGTAACTTATTAATGGGCTTGTTTATCAAGCCCTTTCGTTTAACAATATTCATTTTCAGAGTTCTGAATTTACTATTATCAACCAACTTTGATTCAAGCCAATAAAAACGCTCATTACTGATTTTGAAAAATCCTTTGTAGAAAA
>JAPHRL010000084.1 GCA_026195755.1 Kangiella sp.
ATAGATTAAGTCACTATTTGAAGCCCAGTTTGGCGAAGCAGATTATTACTTATGAAAGATTAGTTAAGAAGCCAGAACAAACCTTACAAGAGATCGCGCAGGGTTTAAAAATTTCATATTCGGACAAACTTGTAAATCATTATCAGTCAGGCACGCAATTAGGAGATGTTGCAGTGCATGAGCACCATCAGAATGTAGGAAAAAAAATTTCTACTGAAAATATATATAAATGGAAAAGTCATTTGAGTGAGGCTGAGCTAAAGACTGTATGTAAGCTATTAAAAAAAGAAAGAGAAAAGTATGGTTACAAGCTTTAGAAATAAGTTAATAAAAAATAGTGGAATTGCTTTTATAGGTAGAGTGTTAACTTTAGCTTTTACACTTGCATTAACCGTGTTAGTAACACGCAGTGTTTCGGTAGAACAGTCAGGTTTGTTTTTTTTTATAACGAGTGCGGCACTTTTTTCATCAATAATTGGGCGCTTTGGGTTAGAAGTGTCGGCATTGAGGTTTATATCTGAGAATATAGAGGGCAATAGGTCTTTAGCTTATGGTATCTATTGGTTTTGCTTTAAAAAAGTTGTAAAGCAATCAATTATCAGTATTCCAATATTAGTCATATCATTAGAACTATCAAACTTTACTTATGATGTTAAAATTCTTTTGCCAGCCTTGGCATTTTCTATTTTATTAACCTGGCAATATTATATATTTGAAGCTTCAAGAAAAATATTAGGTATAGGACATTCTGTTATTTTTGGTGGGTTGTTGCTCTATTTGTTAACAACAATTTTTGTTCTTATCTACAAGACTTTCTTTTTGGTACAGCTATCTACTGTTTTTACTCTGGCTTCGATTTCCCTTCTAATTAGTTTAACTTTTTCGTTCTACTTAACTAAAAAGAGCCAAGAAATACAATCAGTCACCCCTGCTAATATAATAGATGCCCCACTAAAACACAGCATAGTAAAAGCAGCCAGTCCTATTGGAATAAAAGCAATTCTTGCATTTGTTTTAACAAACGGTGACATATGGATAATGAGCTTTTTCTTGTCTCCTGAAGAAGTAGCAATATATGGAGCTGCATCAAGGCTTGTTTTTTTAGTCTCATTTACCCTGCAAATCGTTAACATAGTTGTTTCGCCTGAAATATCAAAAAAGTCGAACGATAAATCTAAAGAATTTGAAAGTTTTTTGAAAGCATCAGCATTCCCACCATTTGTTGTCTCAATGTTGCTTGCTTTTCTTTTTATTTTCTTTGGTGAATTTATACTTGGTTTGCTATTTGGAGAAGCTTTTTCTGAAGGTTATGTGATTTTAAGTATCCTTACGGTAGGCAAAGTAGTTAATGCTTACACAGGTTCTTGTGGTTATGTTTTATTGATGAAAGGTTTCGAGAGGTATGCACTATATTCAGTAGCAGTTGTCGGAAGCTTTACTATTTTACTGTCAATTGTATTATTGAATTATTGGGGAGCAAAAGGGGTTGCTATTGCATTTGCTTTAGGGCTTTCTATGCAGCAGCTTAGTATACTGTACTTTTGTCGCCATAAAGTTGGTATAAATACAGTTGCTTCCTTAAGGGAGTTTAAGAAACTAATAGGTGTGCATTAAATATGTATAATACACTAAAAGAGTTTATCTTGAATATACTAAGGATCATGAAACCTTATAAAGGTATCTATATTGCAAGAGGCTCAAAGTTAAATAAGTACGTAAAAGTAGGAAAAGGGACTCGTATCAATGGCCCTTGTTTTATTATGGGAGTCCAAGGTAATTGTGTAGAAATAGGAAACTACTGCGCTATAGGACATAATTTGAGGGTTCGCTCGAGAAATCATTCGATGAACTATGCAAATGTACAAGATAAATTACAAAAAGAAATAGGCGCTAAGTCACTTGACGATACTAAGGGAGGAGTATCAATCGGTAATGCGGTTTGGATCGGTGATAATGTCACAATTTTATCAGGAGTGAATGTTGGAGATGGTGCAGTGATAGGCGCTGGCTCAGTAGTTACAAAGAATGTTAAAAGCTATTCGGTTGTTGCTGGCGTCCCCGCAAAGTTTATAAAAATGCGGTTCACTGATGAAATTATAGAAATTCTTAATCGTATAAAGTGGTGGAGTTGGTCAGAGCATGAAATACAGAGCAGGGTTGATTTTTTCAATATTGATCTTACTCATAAAAATGCTTCATCTAAAATTCTTGAGTCTTTACGAAATGAGTTATAAGTTGGATTTTATTGTTGTTGGTGGCGCAAAATGTGGAACGACATCGCTTTATAATATTCTTTTGCAATCAAATTACATTGCACTACCCGAAAAAAAAGATTTTCATTTCTTCGATACTAACGATTATAACTCTTTAGGTTTTGATTATTATTGGTCTTTATTTAAGTCGCAGGAAGCGCTGCTTTTAGGAGAGGTTTCTGCAAACTATGTATATAGTGAGTTAGCTCTTCAAAGACTAAAGTCACATAATAAAGAGATGAAAGTGATCTACATCATAAGGCATCCTGCTGAGAGGACAGTTTCGGAGTATCTGCATCAAAAGCGTAATGGGAAAATTGATGGTCAATTAATCGATTACATTAATAGTAGAGATATTACGAAGAACTCTAATGATATGCTCGATAAGCTTTTTCGGCGCTCTAACTATCAATATTGGTTAGGTCTCATCAATAAATATTTTGATACTGATTCTGTCATGGTTCTGGACATACACGAGTTGAATAATATTGAAAGTTTAAATAACAAGCTTTCCTCGTTTCTTGGTGTTGAGGATTTGTGTTTGCAGAAACCAGTTGCTTCTAATCGAAGTGCAGTTACCAAATTTAGACGGATTAATAATCTGTTAAAGGGCGACAATTGGCTTAAGCGTATGCTTAAAACTGTTATCAGAAGCCATGGATTAAGAGGGCGGCTGAGAGTGATGCTTAGGAGACTTAATTCGAATGAAGTAAGTAGTGACGAGGTCTCCGAGATGAAAAAACTCTTAGAGGCGCATATGTCGGATGATATTAGAGCCTACAGAGATATACTTAACAATGAAAAAATACGTTCATAACATTGCGTTTAAGGCCTTGTATTATAGTGGCCTAGCTTTTATTTATCGCATTCTTTTCCAAAGAAGACGTCCGACAGTTCTGCTTTTTCACGAGTTAGATCAGGCAGGTGCATCGATGGCTGTAGATGCATTGTCTACTCGGTACAACATCGTTTCTTCAGATATTCTTGTTGATTGTATATTGGCGAAGAGTTTCTTTGATCTTCCCGACTATCCACTAATATTAACTTTTGATGATGGTAGGAAATCAAATTTATCAATTAATGTTTTCTCAAAAAACGATATACCAGCAACTAATTTCATATCAAGTTCTAATGAAAGATTAGATGGCAAAAAATTCATAAGCGCATCTGAGATCACTGATTTATCAAACAATTTTAGTATTGAGTCACATGCACATTCTCATCCCAGAATGGATGAGCTTGACCTATCTCAGCAAATGAATGAAATAAATCAAAACAGTGCTTTCATTGAGAGTGTTACCGGAATTCGTCCATTACTGTTTGCATATCCATACGGTAAGTATAATGAGGATAGCGTAAAAGCAGTCAAGGAGTGTGGGATGAAAGCTGCGTTTACGGTTGATCCAGGATACGTTGATATTAAAGATGGACCTTACAAGATCAAAAGAATCTGTGTTTCTAATAGACCAACTAAAGAAGAGCTAATTGTTAAGGCAAGCGGAATCCTTACAATTTTAAAAAGATGAATAATCCTTTCGCTTTGAGACTGAACTATCCAAGGTTTATAGCAGTTTATATCATTGTTTTACCTTCGCTTATTGACCTCTTGCATGGCTTCCTTGATACAAAATTTGGTTTTGGGTTAGTCTCTTCTGCTTATAGGGCTAGCATCATCTTAATGGCACTGCTTATATTTTTCTTCCAATTAAAAATTTCTAATTGTATCTCTCTTATATCTTTATTTATTATCTATCTTTCCGCTTTGTTCTTCTGGTATGTGACGGGTAATGTGCATTTATTTACAGAAATTTCGACATTCGTAAATATTAGCCTGGTGTTCGTCGTTATATATATTTTCTTTTGGTTGCTAAAAAATACCAGTCTAACAACTGATTTCATATATGCCTGTATTGTTAAGTATGGTTTATACACATCAATAATTCTTGTGGTCTCACTTATTTTTGGGATTGGAGAAGCTACATACTCCAATAGTGCTGGTGATGTTTATGGTTTCGGAACTCAGTCATTCTATATCGCGGGTAATGTTTTAGGTTTATCCCTCGTTTTATCTCAACTAACTGCTGGTTACTTGTATTTTAAAACATCAGAAAATAAATATTTCTTTTACTTTATTTTAATATTTGCAGGGGCATTTAGTATCGGAAGTCGTACGGGTATGGCTGTTTCATCCCTTTTGTTGGGGGTGTTTTTAGTTAGCGTATTATTTAATGGTAAAAGTAGTATGGTCCTTAGGGTATCTGTATTAGCTTTAGCATTGCCAGCGTCCGTTCTTGTTGGCTACAAGGCTTATGAGGTGGTCACTAAATACCCTAGGATGGTTGAAAAAGTTGAAATGTTAATTACAGCCAATATTAGGGCAGAGCATGGTGATGCGGTTAAAAGCTATTTGGATGAAAGGGCACTAAGCCACAATTTATATGGTGAAGGATATAGTTCTTATATAAAAAACTTAGCTGCCTACAGTCCTAAACAAAGGGAGACTGCTACGGCAGAGCAAGACTTGTATGATGCAATTGGGGTATACGGACTTGTCATAAGCATACTACTGTTTATGCCATACCTGATATCCTTAATCGCTTCTGGTGCTAGTTTTCTTTTCGGCAAAAATCAAAAGCTAACTTCCGCATTTCTTTTTGCATCAGTATTAATGATTTTGGGACATAGTATTATTGCGGGACACGTAGTCTTTAGTTCGAAAATGCTACAGTTTGCCGCAATATTTATTGCTTTATCCTTTAGCTTGTCATTTTCTCTTAATAAAACTAAAGTCACTGATGTTCATAGTTAAATGACCGTCATAGCTGCAAAAGTCTTGATTTTGCTTCTTGGTATATATCGATTTCTTTTCTGGCGCTGAAACGTACCACCCAATTTTGAAGAAGTTAGGTTGGCTATTTTGGCGTACGGGCAGTCTAAAATATGAGTCCTCATCTAGGTGCTGTGGTTTCAACAGTTGGGATTTTGCATTCTCTATGTCGAGCTTGATATAACCTGGCTCATTAAAGCTTTTGTTATCTTTGATTTCTAGAAAGATATTATAGTTTTCATTTTGCATGATTTCGTATGAGATTAAGTTTTTTATACAATAACCTTTATTGGTTGGTGTTTCTTTGTCATCACAAAAGCCTGTGGAGCGGAAAACTTTCGAACTCAACGTTAGTTTATATAGGTCCGGATCATTATTCTCCAGCTTGGTTAAGTAAAGCCCGACAACTGGTGAGCCTCCTTTTACAGAGTCGTCCAGGGGGTGACTGTAAGAATGTATTTGCGCAATAAACGCACCATTTGCCCAGCTTTTTAAGATGTTATTACTGTCTTCGAACGCAAATTTCCACCTGTAGGTTGTGTGATAATACTGTTGATCAATTGGCTGCCAGCTGTATTTTCTTTTTATTGCATGGAACTTGGCATCGTATGGCTCTATGATTTCTGTCCTAAAGCCATTGGCGTGGAAGTTACATGGCTCCCAATTAAGAGTTAGCTGACTTCCCGATGATGTACTTTTTAGATATACCCCTCGCTCTTGTTGCTTTTGTCCAACCCAGCAGGCTGGAAAGAGACTTAACAAATCCTTGGTCGAGGTTATCGTGTCTTTCTCTTGTGTCCAGCACAAGTTTTCGTTGCTAACGCTACTAAGCATAAGTTGAATAACTATGTATGTAACTAGCATAAATAACTCCTTGTAGTATTGGATTGAAGTATATGATTTTTATTGTAGGCTATTCCCGTTCGGGAACAAAGATGATGAATAAAATATTAAGTCGGATTGGCTTGGTTAACTTTGTTCCCGAAATTCACTTCTTTGAACAAGAGTATGACTTTAATTCAGATGAAAATAATACCCCGCTAACGAACACCCAAAAAAATGCCTTGGCACGAAAGCTAGTTTCCATCGTTGGAAGGGTTGGTGATAAGTTAGATGATGGGCGTACAACTAGTGATTTTTCCAGTAGTTATTTAGATAAAGTTAATCAACTTGAGGCCCCGACCAGTTTGGAGCTATACAGGTTGCTCACATCAATGTTGTCTACCAAGCTAGAAGTCGACCCAACCCCCCGTAACTCTTACTATATCAAAGAAATTGCTGATTTGATCCCTGAATCCCGATTCATATATATGCTCAGAGATCCCCGTGACTGCATTTTGTCTCAGCGAGGTAAATGGAAAAACTATTTTTATAATAAAAAGAGGTATGGTGAAGCACTAAGGCTATGGCTCAACTATAACCCTGTTCTAATGGCAAAGTTTTGGCAGCGTTCTATTCAACAGCTAGAGTCATCTCTTAATCATTATAATAAAAGAGTCATAATGATGAAGTATGAGGATATAACTACAGAGCCTAGTGAATGCATTGAAAGAATACTTACGTTTATCAATGAAGAGAAACCAATAACCGATTTGAGCTTCATAAAGCGAGATAACACCCAAAAATGGAAATATAAATTGCCAAAAGCTCATGCCTATATTATTCAATCTATGCTTAAAGAAGAGTTGGTAAAGAATAATTACCAACTTGAAAGCTATGGTATCATTGTTAAATTATCCGCATTTCTTCTTAAAGTTTATTATTATTTAAAAGTACCTATTGCTTTACTCGCCAATATCAAACGTATTGGCCAGGCCTTTTCCACAATCAAACGTAGGATCTTTGGAATTTAAGTGACTAGTAAAAGCCTTATTTTAACAAATATGTATCCTTCTTCAGAAAAGCCTTACGCAGGGATTTATGTGAAGAATTTATATAGATGCTTGCAGAAGAAATCGGAAGCAGGGCATTCGTTTGAGTTGTTGGCGATGCCGCGTCAATATACTGGCAAAATTGGTACTTTGATTAAGTACTTTAAGTTTTTTGCTAGATCTTCACTACATCTTTTTAAACAATATAAAGTTATTCATTTGCATTTTTTTTACCCTTTGGCGCTCTGGGTTTACGTCTATAAATTATTGCACCCTAGAGTAAAAGTTGTAGTAACTTTCCATGGGACGGATATAAACGGTCACTTTAATACCCCCTTATCAAGGCGAGTAGGTAGGGCGCAATCAAAACCCGTAGACTATTTTATAGCTGTTGGTGAATCGCTAAAAACTGAGGCCGAAAAGAAACTGTCCATAAATGTTAATGCTGTTATTCCGGCTGGTATCGATCGAGAGGTATTTGCTCCATCCAATCAGGGAGCTAAGCAGTATGACTTAATATTCGTTGGCTCATTTACTTTCCAGAAAGGGATCGTTGAGCTTGTTAATGCTTTAAATTTGATTAGCTCAAGCTTAAATATTTGCTTTGTAGGTTCGGGCCCTTTAAGAAGAGAGTTAAGGAATATCAAAGCTATTCATAACGTTACAATTTATGAGAACCTTCAACAAAGTGAAATTGCCGACCTTTACAGAAAATCCAAATATTTAGTGCTGCCTTCTAAATCTGAGGCTTTTGGCTTAGTAGTTACCGAGGCACTCTATTGTGGGACACCGGTTTTAGTCTCAAAGGTTGGTGGGATCGTGATGCAAGCTGTTGAGGGTGAAAATGGCTTCTTCTTTGAAAGCATCTCAGCAGAAGATATTAAGTCTGTTATAGACAAGGCGGTTTCGTTAGGGGCTGATGAATATCAAAGAATAAGCCGCAACGCGCAGGCCTCAAATCCAGATTTTTCCCTTGATGTCGTTACCGATAAACATATTAATATATACAGGTCGCTCAGAAATGAATATTAGGAGAAAGGTTAGTTATTTTCTATATATTGCGTTCTTTAGATTCACTCCCGAAGATTACAGGCCTTATGGCCTTTTCTTTCCCTGGATTAGAAGGAAACTTGCTGAGTCATTTTTGACTAAGTGCGGTCAAAACTTAAGGGTAAAGCACAATGCAGATGTATCTCCATTTGTTGAAGTGGGTGATAACTCCGAGCTTGGGCAATTTAGCTTGATTCATGCCAACGTTAAAATAGGCTCATATGTCATCATGGGTCCAAATGTAAAAATTTATACTAGGAACCATAACTTTGAAAGCTTGGATACTCCAATTGCATTGCAGGGTAAAAGTAGCAAGCCAACGATCATTGGTGATGATGTATGGATCGGCGCAAACGTAGTGATTCTGCCCGGTGTTGAGGTGGGTAACCACGCTATTATAGCGGCCGGTTCTATTGTTACTAAGTCAGTCCCTGACTACGCGATTATCGGTGGCAATCCGGCTAAGGTCATTAAAATGCGCAATGAGTAAAGGTGTGAAGATAATCTATTTACTTGGAGCTGGTAGAAGCGGCACCACGATTCTCTCTTTATTATTAGGCAATAATACGAATGCGCTGGCTCTTGGTGAACTACATCAAGCTCCGGAGCATTTCTCCCAAGAGAAGTCATGTAGCTGTGGGAAACCACTAATCAGTTGCCCATTTTGGAGCGAATATTATCCCAAGCTTCATGAACTATTTGATAATGATATTTATAGACTGCAAGCACGAGAGCTAGAGTCGCATCGATATGTTGGAAAGTATTATTTTTCACCTAACAGGGCTCTAGATTTTTCAGAATATATAAAAGCTAATAAATCGTTGTTTGAGTTAGTATCAGCGCAAAAGCCAGTGTTGATTGATTCGGCAAAGTATATTGGTAGGGCTTTAGCCCTAAATTCATTTTCAGGTAATGACATACGTTACATTTATTTGGTTAGAGACCCACGAGGGGTTGTGAATTCATTTGCAAAAAATGTACAAACATCTAGAGGCTGGATATCTGCAACAGTCTATTATTTCATTGTTAATAGTGTAGCTTGGGTTACGACAAAAACCCTTCTTAGAGGAAAGGTACAGAAAGTCAGGTATGAAGATTTACTCTCAAAACCAGTAGAGACATTGACGGAGTTATCAGAAAGTTTAGGCGTTAACGTGGATAACGTAAAACAACTATTAGAGTCTGGAAGAGCAATGCAAACAGGGCATGTGATTGGCGGAAATAGACTTGTAAGCAAAGATGAGGTTCTATTTAGGATGAGTGATAACTGGCGAACTAAGTTACCAGCATGGAAACGTTATACTATATGGTTCCTAACCTTGCCTCTCAACTTGATTAATAAGTATAAGCCATGAAAATCTTTCTTACACTAGATTACGAGTTGTTTTTTGGCCATGAATCAGGCTCAGCGGAAGCGTGTATTCTCAGGCCAACAAAGCATTTACTTAAAGTCTTGGATAAAGTAGAGGCCAAAGCGACTTTCTTTGTTGATGTAGGCTATATTTCTCGAGCCGATGAGCTGGACTGTGACCAAGATGCTGTCTCCAAAGTAAAGCTGCAAATACAAGAGCTTGAAGCTGCTGGACATGATATTCAACTACACATTCACCCGCACTGGGAAAAGTCCCACTGGCGTAATGGAGCTTGGGACTTCGAGCTTGATTTTTATAAGCTGTCTGATTTTTCAAAGGCTGAAGCTCATAGCATAGTAAAAAAATATACCGACAAGTTAAATTCTATTACTAAGAGTAAAGCCATTGCTTATCGTGCTGGTGGATGGTGTATTCAACCCTTTAATCATTTTTCAGACGCGCTGTATGAGTCGGGCATTAGGGTTGACAGCACTATCTACAAAGATGGTTTAAATCTTTCTAAAGTTCAGGGTTTTAATTTTAGGAATAGTCCCAATTTGGCTTGTTGGAAGTTTGGCGATGACCCCCTGACTCCTGAAGAGAATGGCCGCTTCATTGAACTGCCTATCAGCAGTTCCAATGTCAGTCCATTATTTTTCTGGAAGTTTGCGTTGGTTAAAAAATTTGGAGGAATAAAGCATCATAGCTTTGGTGATGGTAGTGCTGCTCCTATGTCCAAATTTCAGTTAAAACGACTTTTAACGCAGAGAAGCAGAACAGTTGCTTCTATTGATGGCTATAAATCAAGCTTGTTAAACAAATTCCGCAACGACTGTGATAAGCAGTTTGGCTCTAAGGCAAACTTAGTTCTTATAGGACATCCCAAATCGTTAACTCCTTATAGCTTAAAGAAATTGGATACATTCTTATCAAACCATTCTAATGACAACTATGTGACGATTAGTCAGTGGTATAACAGCTTATGATTAGACAAAGACAAGCCGTCCAGGTTGGCACTTTACCCATTACCCCTTTTAAGAGTATGCGTGAGGCCGTTGAGACTGTGTGTTCTGAGAGCGGGGTATTGCCTGGTTTCGCTGTTGCAGTTAATGCAGAAAAAGTGATGTCTGCACGTGATGATGTGGCGATAAAAGAGAATTTGTTGTTAGGCACTATTCTCTATGCAGATGGAATCTCAGTGGTTAAGACAATCAAGAAGAAGGGTGTCGATAATGTGCGTATCCCGGGATGCGAGTTATGGCTTGAGCTGATGAAGAAAGCAGCGCAAACTGGCAAGCGGGTGTATCTTCTTGGTGCTAGCGAAGAAACTAATAAATTGACTGCTTCGAAGCTGTCCGATTCATTTGGTTTGAACAATTTAACTCGAAGAAATGGTTATTTTGATGATGAGCAAGATGTCATTGCTGATATTCTCAGACTCAAGCCAGATATTGTCACTGTAGCCTTAGGGTCGCCCAAGCAGGAACTTTTAATTACTAAACTCCGAGAAGTGCATCCTGATGCATTTTATATGGGAGTTGGTGGTAGTTACGATGTCTTTGTTGGAAAAGTGAAAAGGGCTCCCAAGTTATTTTGTGATTTACATCTCGAATGGTTTTACAGATTAATTTCACAACCAAAACGTATTTTCAGGCAAATGAACTTATTTCGATATTTCTACCTGCACTTAGCAGGAAAACTATAAATTCACTTGTATTTCCATTACAATTGCCAAGCTAAAAACAGGGCAGTAAACAAATTCAAATTAGGTCTTTTTTTGTAATGAACAATCAATCACTTACACATCTTAAACAGCTCGAGTATGAGTCAATCCAGATCATGCGAGAAGTCGTTGCTGAGTTTGATAAACCAGTAATGCTTTACTCGGTCGGTAAGGACTCTTCCGTACTTCTTCATTTGGCACGTAAAGCTTTTGCGCCAGGCAACATTCCGTTTCCTTTGTTACATGTTGATACTACTTGGAAATTTCGTGAAATGATTGAGTTTCGCGACCGCATGGCAAAGGAATATAACTTTGAGCTTTTGGTTCATCAAAATCCCGAAGGGTTAGCCATGAACGTTGGACCATTCTCCCATGGTAGTGCTACTCATACAGATATTATGAAGACACAGGGCTTAAAGCAGGCGCTTGATCATTATCAGTTTGATGCCGCCTTTGGCGGCGCACGCCGTGATGAAGAAAAATCTCGCGCTAAAGAGCGTGTTTATTCGTTTCGTGATAAGAAGCATCGCTGGGATCCTAAGAATCAAAGACCTGAACTATGGAATATCTATAACGGGAAAGTTAACAAAGGTGAAAGCATCCGAGTATTCCCCTTGTCTAACTGGACTGAGCTGGATATTTGGCAATATATCTATTTAGAGAATATCCAAATTCCTGATTTGTATTTTTCAAAGGAGCGACCTGTCGTCGAACGCGATGGCAGCTTGATTATGGTTGATGATGACCGCATGCCATTGGAAGAGGGTGAAAAGCCTATGATGAAGAAAGTACGATTCCGTACTTTAGGTTGTTATCCACTGACTGGAGCGGTTGAATCTGAAGCAGATACTTTGCCTGCCATCATACAAGAAATGTTGTTAACCAGAACCTCAGAGCGCCAGGGGCGTGTTATCGATCGTGACAGTACTGGTTCAATGGAAAAGAAAAAAATTGAGGGCTATTTCTAAGGATTAAAAATAGCCAGTTTCGAGTGGCGAGACGCCGACTTGTGTCGACTGCGAGCTACGAGAAACTTGACCTAAGAGATGGGTGTCACAAGGAGGTTGATATGTATTATGAAAAATTGGATGTATGGAGAAGAAGCAAGAGCTTAGCCGTAAGCGTATATAAGCATTTGGCTCATCTCCGTGACTTTGGCTTCAAAGACCAGATAACCCGAAGCGTTCTATCGGTTTCTTCCAATATTGCGGAGGGAAGTGAGAGGTTTTATATCAAAGAGAAAAAACAGTTTTTCTCCATAGCAAAGGGATCCATCGGGGAGTTTAAGTCACAAACATACGTTGGTATTGAAATAGGGTATGTAAAACCAGAGCACGGAAAGTGTTGGCTGATTGAAGCCGAAGCTATCTCAAAAATGCTTGGTAAGTACATATCCGTAATTAAATAATTGATAAACTCGAAACTCGAAACTCGAAACTCGAAACTCGAAA
>JAPHRL010000263.1 GCA_026195755.1 Kangiella sp.
AACAGTTACGTGATCAGTGGCCGAATATCAGAGTGCGAATGAATTGCGGTGCTGGTAACTTTAAGAAGCAATTTAAACGTGCGGACAAAAGTGGTTCCAAGATTGCGCTCGTTATTGGTGAGCAGGAAGTGCAAGATGGCACAGTTGGGGTGAAATATCTTCGTGAACATAAAGAGCAGCTGGTAGTGTCGCAGCGCGATATTTGTCAGTTGCTTGAGCAGTACTTGATATAAAAAGTACCAGGTATAAAGTTAATATCAATTAAATCGATTATTAGGAGGCCGACAGTGGCTTACGAAACAGAAGAACAACAGGTCGAAGCGATAAAACAGTTTTGGAAGGAAAACGGCACTGCGATCATTTTGGGTGCTGTGATTGGTTTTGGAGCTTTGTTTGGTTGGAATTACTATCAGGATCATAAAGAAAGGCAAGGGGAATTGGCTTCGATGGCTTATTCCGAAATCCTTTCTTTAATTGATCAGGACTTAGCTGATAATACAGAGTTGGCGAGTAAGGTTGCAGCAATCAGGAATGATCATGCATCTTCGAGCTATGCTTCTCTTGCTGCCCTTGGCTTGGCTGAGCAGTATGCTAAAGACAATAAATTTACCGAAGCTGCGGAACAATTGAAGTGGGTTGTTGACCAATCTAACGACACTTTTAAATCGATTGCTCAGTTGCGGTTAGCGCGAGTCCAGTTACAGCTGGAGCAATATAGCGATGCTATCGCTACCGCGGAAGCCATTAATGAAAAAGCGTATCTTGCCAATGCTTTGTTGATCGAAGCTGAAGCTTTGATTGCACAAGATAAAACAGATGAAGCAAAAAGTGTCTTAATAGAAGCTCGTGATGCTGGAGATGGTGCAGTAAGTCCATTACTTCAGATGCGCTTAAGCCAGTTTGGCATTGATAAATAATAGATACTTATAACGGGATAACTATATGATTTCTGGTTGGACACAAAGAATACTTGCTTTATTGCTTGCTGTAGTTTTTTTAGCAGCTTGCTCAGATGAAGTGGTCAATCCACCAAAACAACTTGATGATATTGAAGAAAAGTTCTCAATTGATTCGCAATGGGTTGAAGTAATTGGTGAGGGTGATGATGATAAGTTCAGCAGTCTAGCGCCAGCTATTTGGGAAGACAAAATCATTACTGCTGACGTGAAAGGTTTAATGACAGCTTATGACCAAAAAACGGGCAGTATTATTTGGGAAACTCAATTAGATCAACCTTTGTCAGGTGGAGTGACTGCGAATGCTGGTTTAGTTGCTGTCGGCACTAAAAATGCTCAAGTACATGTGCTTGATGTTAAAGACGGTAAGAAGTTATGGCACGTAGATGTTACAACGGAAGTGTTAGCCAAGCCTGCAATTGGCGACGGTCGTCTTGTTGTACGTACACCTGATGGTCGGATATTTGCTTATTCGTTGGCAAGCCAGAAACAAGAATGGTTCTATGATCGGATTATTCCTAACTTGACTTTGCGCGGCACTTCAGCCCCAGTAACCACCAGCGGAGTCGTCATTACTGGATTTGCTAATGGTAAAATGGCAGCTTTTAACTTGCTTACTGGTGACTTGATATGGGAACAGCGTATTTCTGCTCCCCGCGGCAGTTCAGAGATTTCTCGCATAGTAGATGTAGATTCTACACCGGTTGTCTATGCTAATTACCTATATGCTGCTGGATTTAATGGCTTTGCTATTGCCATGGACTTGACTAATGGACGCTACCTGTGGCGGAAGGAAACTTCTGTAACTAAAGAGGTTCTGGTTGATGCTACACGTGTTTATCTGGTCGAAACTAGCGGAAAAGTCGTTGCGTTAGATCGTATTACTGGTGAGGAAGTCTGGGTGCAGGAAGGTCTATTATATCGTAAGCCTACAGGCGCTGCTGATAATGAAGACTACATTGTTGTCGGAGACTTCGAAGGTTATCTGCATTGGTTAGATAAAAGTACTGGTGAATTTGTCGCACGTACTCACCTCGATCGTTATGGAGTCGCGCATGCGCCGATTGTCACTAACGATCATATCATTGCTACAACACGCTATGGTTACCTCCATGTTTTGGAAAATCCATTAGCGAAATCCTCTGAAGAGTAATATTCATGCTACCAGTTATCGCTCTCGTTGGTCGTCCCAACGTTGGTAAGTCAACATTATTTAATCGATTAACAAAATCGCGCGATGCACTGGTAGCTAACCTGCCTGGTCTAACTCGTGACCGTCAATATGGGCAAGCCACCTTAAAAGGACAAAAGTTTATTGTCGTTGATACCGGAGGTATCGCTGGCGATGAAGAGGGTATTGATGGCTTGATGGCTGGTCAGTCATTACAGGCTATCAGCGAAGCCAATATTGTTTTATTTCTTGTTGATGCCAGAACCGGTATGACAGCTGCCGATGAGTTTGTTGCTGAGCATTTAAGGCGTCAGAACAAACCGATCATCGTGCTGGTTAATAAAGTCGACGGTATTCACGCTGACGCTGCTTTATCGGATTATTACAGTCTGGGCTATCAAAAGGTTTTACCACTAGCCGCTGCCCACGGTCGTGGTGTTAACACATTAGTCGATACGATTTTTGATGAGCTTCATATGGAGTCTAACGATGAAGATGAGCTGGTTGGCTATGAAAAAGCCCAGGGAATCAAGCTAGCTATTGTTGGTCGTCCCAATGTGGGTAAATCTACTTTGGTTAACCGCTTTTTGGGTGAAGAGCGTGTCGTGGTATACGATTTGCCTGGCACCACTCGCGACAGTATCTATATTGAAATGGAGCGACGTGAAAAAAAATACACCCTGATTGACACGGCTGGGGTTAGGCGTCGTGGTAAAGTTAAAGAGACCGTCGAAAAATTTTCAGTGTTGAAAACCCTTCAGGCTATCGATGACTCTAATGTTTCCATTATGGTGATGGATGCTCGTGAGCCGATTACCGATCAGGATTTAAGTTTGATTAGTTACATTATCGACTCAGGCCGCTCAATGGTCATCGCGATCAACAAGTGGGATGGCATGACCGAAGAGCAACGCGATAATGTCAAACATGAAATTGATCGTCGTTTAGGCTTTATTGATTTTGCTCGTATTCACTTTATTTCTGCATTGCATGGTTCTAATGTTGGCCATCTTTGGGAGTCCGTTGATGAAGCCTGGGCCAGTGCCCAAGTCGAAATGAGCGCTTCTAAATTGACGCGCTTGCTTGAAGAAGCCAGCGAAAAACATCAGCCTCCTACTGTTCGCGGTCGTCGCGTTAAATTACGCTACGCACACCCTGGTGGCCATAATCCACCATTAATTGTGATTCACGGTAATCAGTGCAGTAAACTTCCTGAAAGCTATAAACGTTTCTTGATCAACTTTTTCCGTGACAAATTGAAACTGATCGGCACCCCGATTCGATTAGAGCTGAAAGAGGGTGATAATCCGTTTAAAGGTAAGAAAAACGAAATCACACGCCGTCAGCGCCTAAAGCGTAAGCGCGCAATCAAAAAATGGGGAGGGAAGTAGGACTGTCAAGGTCTATATATTGAGATATATTTGCCGGAGTTTCCGGGCTTTTCGAGTAGAATATAAAGTGTATACTCTTCTCCGCAAGCTACGATTTTCCATTGCTCTCCTAAATCTCCAGTTATAGATAACTCGGAAGCCTGTTCTTCTTTCCAAACTCTACCGCTACCAATGCTATTCACAGAAGTAATTTTGTAATGCTCACAAGAGTAGTTTCTGGTTAAAAAGTTGTACATCCCATTTGTTATCTCCGGCCATATTTGGTTAGGGTAATCTTTTTCATACCGCTCAAAAATTGAATGAAAAGATGCACTGGAAGGTAATGGTTCTCCTTTTGGATGGTTAACTGGTATTTTTTGTTTTTTATCATCATAGGTAACCACCTTTCCATACATTTGGAAAAGATGAAAGCACTCCCCAGTACCATTGCTTCTGGCAGTTAATTCATAATAGTAGTTCGGTTTTGTAGTGATGGTCTGGCTTCCGTGATATTTTTCTCCGTCTCGACCAACACAGTAATAGGTGATTTCGTGACTACCAGGTAATATTTCAAATGCCACTGTGTCATCCATTATTTCTTTGTTATTGAAAGACACCAAATATACCTTTCGTTTTGGAGCTGTGTTAGATTTACTAACTTGAAAATATGACACTTCTGTTCTACCCAAATAGTTCCCATCGTAAAGCTTTGTGTAAAATTGGGGTTCTAAATTAGTACTTTTGCATGAAGTCAGAATTAACATACAGCCTAGGCATATTATTAACCTAAACATAAAGCCTCCTACGTTATAATCTTGCTTTTAATTTTTCCGTCAATAAAACGTGTAGTTAAACTGGATGCTTTTTGTGCTTGTTTCACTGACGTTATTGCTCTTCCTGTTTCATCTTCCGTTATTGTATAACCTCTTTCGAGTGTCGCTAACGGACTGATATTATTCAGCTTTTGTGCTTTTAGCGCCAACATCTGTTGTTTATGTTTCAACAGATATTTCCAGGATTGCACCAAGCTTTTATTAGTCTGCTGTAATGAGGTTGCAGCCTGGCTAAGTTGAAGCTTAGGGGTGTAGCTACGTAGGCGAGAATTCAAGTCTTTATATTCAGTTCGTTTACTCTGTAACAAATAGTTTTGTGCACCTAGTAAACTTTTATTAAGTGACTGAAGTTCAACTTTATAGCTGTTGAGTTGTTGCTTTGGATGAATAATGCGAGCGATTAGCGTATCCAGTTTAGATTGCGCGATTTGTAGTCTGTGTTCAAACTCGCCTGCTAAACGACGTTCAAGCTGCACCAGTTTGTGCTGTAACTCGGCTTGAGCTGGAACCAGAAGTTCCGCTGCTGCAGAGGGAGTGGGGGCTCTTAAGTCAGCAACCCAGTCGCTTATCGAAGTATCAACCTCATGGCCAACCGCGGAAACGATGGGGATTGCACTATCCCGAATTTTTCGAGCCAGTGTTTCGTCGTTAAAGCACCACATATCTTCCAATGAGCCGCCACCACGCGTGATTAGAAGCACATCGCACTGGTTATGCTGGTTAGCAATCTCTAACTGCTCTATAAGGCTTTTAGCTGCTTTTTCACCCTGCACCTGACTGGGGTAAATAATCACTGGAATGTGTGGCATGCGGCGCTTGAGCACGGTTAAGACGTCTCTTATCGCTGCACCACTTGGCGAAGTGATAATGCCTATCTTGTTTGGGTATTTAGGGATAGGGCGTTTTAATTCTGGGGCAAACAAGCCTTCGGCCTGCAATTTTTCTTTCAATCGGTTGAAAGCAATTTGCAGTGCGCCTTCACCCGCTGGCTCAATATATTCACCGATTAGCTGAATGTCACCACGAGGCTCGTACAAGCTCAACTTGGCTCGTAACAAAACCTGCTGACCATCTTCTGGCGTGAAACGTGCGCTACGATTGCGGTTTTTGAATATAGCGCATCGAAGCTGAGCACCGTTATCTTTGAGTGTGAAATACCAATGCCCAGAAGCAGGCAAGGCGAGGTTTGATATCTCTCCGGTAATCCAGATTTGCCCAATAGCATCTTCTAGTTGTTTTCTAACTTTGAAGGCTAATTCGCTCACAGAGTAAATTTTGCGGGTTTCGCCTGTTTGTTGGGGCTCAAGAATGGGTTTAATCATAGACAAATCGAATTAAATAGTTATTTACCTTGCAATGGCTAAGGCGTTATAATAACGCGCTTCATCAAGCCAGTGCCTTTCGCATTGGCGGAATAATACGTGGAACACAATATGCGCATTATAGAGGAAGCTCTTACCTTTGACGACGTTTTATTAGTGCCGGCACACTCCAACATTTTGCCTGCTGACGCAGACCTGCGCACTAAGATTACCAGCGAGTATACCCTCAACATCCCCCTTGTTTCTGCTGCAATGGACACGGTCACTGAATCGCGTTTAGCTATTGCGTTGGCGCAGGAAGGCGGTATGGGCTTTATTCACAAGAACATGACCATTGAGCAACAAGCTGAGCATGTTCGCCGCGTTAAAAAATTCGAGAGCGGAATTGTCAGCGATCCAATTACGATAACTCCAGATATCACCATCGGCCAGGTCAAACAAATGACCCGTGAGCATGGTATTTCTGGTATGCCGGTAGTTGATGGCAATCAGCTCGTGGGTATTGTGACTAACCGCGATATTCGATTCGAAACCAATCTTGATAAGCCTGTCTCGAAAGTCATGACGCCCAAAGAGCGTTTAGTGACGGTTAAAGAAGATGCCAGTCAAGATGAAATCTACGACAAGCTACATGAATTTCGAATTGAAAAGTTGTTAGTGGTAAACGACAACTTTGAATTAAAAGGGCTGATCACAGTTAAAGATATTAACAATGCTGAAACTAAGCCTAATGCCTGTAAAGATCGCTATGGCCACTTGCGAGTCGGCGCTGCGGTTGGAACTGGCACTGAAACGCCAGATCGCGTCGCTGCGATTGTTGCCGCTGGAGTTGATATTATCTTAGTTGATACATCGCATGGCCACTCGCAAGGTGTGTTAGACCGCATCAAATGGATTAAGCAAAACTACCCGGACAAACAAGTTATGGGCGGTAATGTTGCTACTGCTGCAGGTGCTCGCGCTTTGGTTGATGCTGGTGCCGATGGTGTCAAAGTGGGGATTGGCCCTGGTTCAATCTGTACAACACGGATCGTAACCGGCGTTGGTGTACCACAAATCTCTGCGGTAGCCAGTGTTGCAAAAGAGCTTAAAGGCTCAGGAATCCCATTTATTGCAGACGGCGGAATACGCTTCTCCGGTGATATTTGTAAGGCGATAGCTGCTGGCGCTTACAGCGTTATGGTAGGTTCAATGCTTGCGGGAACTGAAGAAGCTCCGGGCGAAGTTGAGTTGTTCCAGGGACGCTCATATAAGTCTTATCGTGGTATGGGCTCATTAGGCGCCATGTCACAGAAGCAGGGCTCAAGTGACCGTTATTTCCAAAGCTCTAACGCTGCAGACAAATTGGTTCCAGAAGGTATCGAGGGCCGTGTTCCTTATAAAGGTTCAATGACTCAGATAATTCATCAGATGATGGGTGGCTTACGTTCTAGTATGGGTTTAACCGGTTGTTCAACCATTGAAGAAATGCAGAACAAAGCGGAATTTGTACGAGTGACTAATGCTGGCATGAACGAGAGTCATGTGCACGATGTTGCGATTACAAAAGAAGCGCCAAACTATCGCGTGAAGTGATCAGCAGGCTGAGAGTTGTTAGCTATAGTCTGCTCTCAGTATGTTATCGAGATTAAAAAGAGATGGATAGATTTAAAGCCGCAGACTGATTCTGCGGCTTTTTGATTTTTTTATTAAAGTGTTTCTTTATACCTAACTTGATTAAAGGTAATGACAATGCAAGAAAATATTCATGAACATCGAATTCTTATTTTGGATTTTGGTTCGCAATACACTCAGTTAATCGCCCGTCGCGTGCGTGAGATTGGCGTCTATTGTGAGTTAGTACCATTCGATGTTGAAGAGGAATTCATTCGTGAGTTTAATCCTAAAGGAATTATCTTATCAGGTGGTCCAGAGTCAGTAGCTGGAGAAAATACCCCTCGTGCACCGCAGTGTGTGTTTGAGCAAGGTGTGCCTGTATTGGGTATTTGCTATGGCATGCAAACCATGGCAGATCAGTTTGGTGGTCGTGTCGGTGGCTCAGAGAAACGCGAATTTGGTTACGCTGAAGTATTTACCCAAACTCATAGTGCCTTGTTTGAAGGAATAGAAGATCGCTTCAATAAAGATGGGCACCCAGTACTTGATGTTTGGATGAGTCATGGTGATAAGGTTCTTTCAGTACCAGAAGATTTCGTTGTCATCGCATCTAGCGACAATGCACCTATTGCAGCAATTGCTCATAAAGAAAAACCTTTCTATGGGATTCAATTTCATGCTGAAGTCACTCACACAAAGCAGGGTGGTCGTATTCTTGAGCGCTTTGTTGATGATATTTGTGGTTGTGAAAAATTATGGACAGCTGAAAACATTATTGACGATGCTATTGAGCAAATTAAAGAACAAGTCGGTGATGATGAAGTTGTTTTAGGTTTGTCCGGTGGTGTCGATTCATCTGTAACTGCGATGTTGTTGCACCGTGCCATCGGCAAACAATTAACCTGTGTGTTTGTCGATAATGGTCTGTTACGTCTCAATGAAGCCGACCAAGTGATGGCAATGTTTGGTGATAACTTTGGTTTGAATATTATTCGGATTGATGCCGAAAATCGTTTCTTAGATGAGCTAAAAGGTACCGATGAGCCTGAAGCAAAGCGTAAAATCATTGGTAAAGTCTTCATTGATATTTTCGATGAAGAATCTAAAAAATTAACTAATGCACAATGGTTAGCACAAGGCACTATTTATCCGGATGTCATTGAATCAGCAGGTGCGAAAACCGGAAAAGCACATGTTATCAAATCGCACCACAATGTTGGTGGTCTGCCGGAAAAAATGAATCTAAAGCTGGTTGAGCCATTACGCGAATTATTTAAAGATGAAGTGCGTAAGATTGGTTTAGAACTAGGTCTGCCCTACGACATGCTCTATCGCCATCCATTCCCCGGTCCAGGCTTAGGTGTGCGAATTCTTGGCGAAGTAAAAAAAGAATACGCCGATCTTCTTCGACGCGCTGATGCTATCTTCATCGAAGAATTGTATAAGCATGACCTCTACAACAAAACCAGCCAGGCATTTACCGTGTTCTTACCGGTTCGTTCAGTAGGTGTTATGGGAGACGGCAGAAAATATGATTACGTTGTAGCGCTCCGTGCAGTAGAAACGATAGATTTCATGACAGCACGTTGGGCACACTTGCCGTACGAATTTCTGGAGCATGTTTCCGGTCGTATTATTAATGAAGTGGATGGGATATCGCGGGTTACTTATGATATTTCAAGTAAACCCCCAGCCACCATTGAATGGGAGTAGACTGGTCTTTTTGTGATTCTACTTTGTTAAAAACAGATTTTAGTGCTCAGGGACTAGGTGTCCATTCCGCGCTAAAATCTGTTTTTGCCGCGTAGAGGTCGCAAAAATCCTGCGTCTACAGAATTGGCGGAATAAATAAGTCTTTTTCTACTTCTGCTGTGTTGTAAGTTTGCTCAATCGGTCATGGACTCTGTGTCCACTCCCTCTTTGCGCGAACTTACGCCTTGCAGAAGTGGAAAAATCCAATATTTCTTCTCGCTAATTAGGACGTGATTTTAATGTTTGGATATATGGCTAGATTTAGTGCTGAGGGACTAGGTGTCCATTCCGCGCTAAAATCTGTTTTTGCCGCGTAGAG
>JAPHRL010000003.1 GCA_026195755.1 Kangiella sp.
ATGCTCTATTTCCTGTTTGATTGAATCGACTTCCAAATAATGCAAATAGGTAAAGCCGCCAAGCACAACCAAAACTAATAAGATTCCAAATAATGCCCCAATGAGATAATTCACGTCCCTGTCCTTGTTCGTTGTGTTAAGTGGAGTCTACTGGATAACTAAAAACTTTTGAAGTATAAAAAAGGCAGCCGAAGCTGCCTGAATTAATCAAAACATAAGTTACTATTTTAGAATTGCCATTTGGCTTTGATCTCGTAGTTCTACATTCCTCAGCTCGTAAGGTGCGCTCAGGCCACTACTGGCTAAGATTTTGGCATCGAATTCCATCATGATTTGGCCTGCACCACGGCTTAGATTATCCGCAGTATGGGTCACCATGATAGGTTTCATATTACCAGCTTTATCGCTTCCGTATAAAACACCACGCACTTCAAAGCGACTGTCTTTTTTGACTTTAACTGGAACCATAGCTTTCAGGTTCTTGTCACCACCGACGATTTGCACATTGCCTCCAGCCGAAGCAGTCATCTCGTCATAGGAGAATGGTACGCGACCGTTACGCTGAATCAACTTACCATTTACATGGGCTTTAACTTCAGTGTGTAGTTCCCATAAAGCACCAGGAACATTATCAGCCGCCATTTTCATTGGCATCTTGATTTGATAACCATCACCTGATTTTTTGAATATTACTGGATAACTTTGTCCTGTTGGTGATACTAAACGAGCTTTGATGTTGCGGATAGTTTGTGCCTGACCGCGATCAAAAACATTAGCGCTAATATTAAGCGTATCGTTTCTGAAGTAAGTTCCCTGTCCTGACTTGAGATATAAAGCTGTATCGCTATTTTTCTCAAATACATTGATGCGGTACTTGCCGTTTGGATTAAGCTTCTGGTTGGTTTGCAAGGTAAACTCACCCTGGCCCAAATTATCAGCTAACTTAAAACCGGTGGTTCCACGTTGAAAACCAATACCTTGTGCTTGCATGGCGTTACTATCAACCAACATGTCAAAACCACTACCTTTGGCGAAGCTTTTGCCACCTTTCTGGCTGATGTTCATCATCTGTGGCTCAACCGCTGAACGACCATCCGCTGCTGAGATACGAACCAGAGCACCTGGCGCGCTGGTGGTTAATGAGACACCGCGTTGTAATGATTGACCATTGACATCCAGACTGTATTCGCGGCTTTGTGTCGCTGGAATATGCTCATTTTGATTGATGACAAATTTGTTGTCCTGAGCAACTGCAAAACTATAACTAGTTGTGTCAGCACTTTTAGTAATGGTATTGGCACTAACTGCTGAACTCATCATTAGAGCCAGCGTTGTTGAAGTAATTAATATTATGTTCTTCATGACAGGCTCCTTAAATTCGATTACGTAGGTATGAGTCTAAATAGAAACAGTTGCGACGGCTTTGCGCATGACTGAGTGGCTCACCACCTTTGGTGTACCATTTATCGTAGAACCAGACCGAACCGGCAGCACTTTGCGAACTGCAATTGAGGAATCCATCTGAGCAACTGTCGAGCCAGTTTTGCGTGAACTCAAGACCGACATTTTGCGAATATCCGCCGCAATAACTGTCACCATCCCAGATCGCTGACTCAACGTCAGTACCCACTACGTTGACGAATGGCTTGGGTAAACTTGGGCGACCGGATGTACCGTAAAGCCAGTTGGCATTGTAGCTCGTCATCCAAGATTCCTGCTGCTGACGTACCGCATCATTTTGATAACCAAGCAACCAACCGAGAGACTGCTCAAAACCATTACCGTTTAATACCGCTTCAGCTAATGGTGTTCCGCCACTAGAAGGTGCTAGAGCAATCACCTCTTTGGTCTTATTAATGATGTTTGGAAAACGACTATCCCAGGTTGGGTTTGACAGGATCCAGCGCACCACATTCCCACCATTAGAGTGAGTAATGAGGGTCATCTGGGTGATACCTTTATTGTTAATGAAGTTAGTGAGTTGGGTCGCCAAACAACCTGACGCACGGCTGTCCCACATGTATTGAGTAAAGTCACAGTTAATGACAGTATAATTGCTAGAGTTCGGTAAGCCCTGAACGACTGATTGGATCATTGAGCCAGTCCAGTAATCGTTATAAGCATCGCTTTGCTGGCCTGTGCCATGAACAAAAGCAACGCCGACATTCGCACTCGCGGAAGCTGCCATTAAGGAACCACCAATCAGTGACGCCCCCAACAACAACTTGTTTAGGAAAGATTTCTTCAGCATATGCTACCCCCTAGGTTTTTAAGCTGACTGCATACCTATAGCCTTTTATAGTTAGTGCAGGGCTACAAGCATTCCTCTCTTTGCCTTGAATTAGTTTTTATAAGGCAAGAAGGTTATAGCATCAGTTTTACTAATTGTAAAAAACACTAGTTTAAAACAGTTGCAACAAGATACGAGAGACGCTTTCATACCCAAATAGGTTTGCAACCTTTTGTTATTTAAGTTTATTTAAATCAATTTCAAACAGCCGATTAAAATAAAGAGAGCGAAATTCAAACAAGCGTCTTATATCAGCAAGTCATTAGCAGAAGTAACCGACTCGAAAAACTACATAGCAAGTCATTAATGACTTATGAATTTGATCGTTTTGTGATTTAAGTCACTAATTTTTGTACAAAAAAAGCCGTGCTCTCGCTAGACCTTGAAGGATAGTGCTAACGGAGGATTAATTGGGCTGACATGTCGATCATGTTCAGACCCGAACCTAACCGCATGTGGCGAGTAAACAGCTCAATCCAAAATCGCTTAATTTCAAGTAATAACTAAAAACATAGGATGGGTTAGCCACAGGCGTAACCCATCAATTCACACCTTCGTAGCACAATGATGGATTACACAGGCATTGCACCCAGAGGGCAGGCTCCGCTCGGTCTGCCCCCTTGGGTAAACCCATCCTATAACTTACCTAATATGCGATGCACAAAAAAGCCGTGCAATAAGCACGGCTTCTTCGTTGGAGCTGTAAAACTTAAGTGGTATTAACGTCTTCTGTATAAAACCAAGCCTAACAACATAAGCAGCAACCAGTTAGTGCTACCGCCGCCGCCGCCACCGCTTGACGGAGGATCATTTACCGTCACTGACTGAGTCATTTCACGCTCAACACCGGTGCCATCGGTAGCCTTAAAAGTTACTTCGTAAGTACCGCCCTCTGAGTAAGTGTGTGAAGGTGACTTAGCAGTGCTGTCATTTCCATCACCAAAATCCCAGCTATAGGTATAATTACCATCACCACCAGTTGCAGTGCTCGAAAAACTTGCGGTCAAGTTGTTACGGGTTGAAGTGAAGTTAACGTTTAACGGTGCAACAACACTAACTTGCTTCGATGCCTGGGCTTCTTGATTGTCATCACTGGTGACTGTCATAGTAATGGTATAGGTTCCAGTAAGGTTGTAGCCATGGCTTGCTGTCAAACCAGTCACCTGATTACCATCGCCCATATCCCACTGCACGCTATAAGCCTCGACACCACCAATAATATTGGCTTCAAGCTCAACAGCCGAGCCATTAACAGTTTCCGTGAAATCGACAGATAAGACATCACCGATAACAACAACTTGCTCAACAACACTTACAGTGCTGTCCTGATCAGTGACCGTCAATGTAACCGTATAGTTGCCGCTAGTAGCGTAAGTATGAACTGGAGCCGCTTCAGTAGAGATTGCAGAACCATCACCGAAATCCCATTCATAAGTATAACCAGGAATCCCGCCTGCCGTTTCATCGGTAAAAGAAACTTCTCGGAAATTACGCTGGAACTCAAAACCTGCCGTTAACTCAAGAGGAGTAGCACTTAATTTTACCGTTGCAGTACTTGAGTTTGCAGCTTGATTGAGCACTTCCATCGTAAAACCATGTTCTGGTAATACAAGGCCAGAAGCCGGTTGCTGTGGTGAAGAATAGTCATTGGAGTCATCAAATACTGAAATTGCGCTTAAATGATTATCGTTACTGGTCGACTTCTGATTATAAAGACTAAATGCCGCATCTCTAATTTGCGTCAAGGTGCTGCCAGGGTTTGAGCCATTCATAATAATATTTTGATCAGCATCCACTACACCGGTAAAGCCATAACCAGGATGGTCATCCGCACCAACTTTGTTGTCACTATAATTCTCATCACCAAACCAGACTAACACTCCGGGGCTATTGAAGGTGTTAGCAAAACCGCCATCGCGTCCATTCGAGCTTCTTAGCTGAATCCAGTAGTTCTGAGGTAAACCCGGAGCTTGATCAGACGCTCGAGAGAAACCGTCCAAAGTTACTGCATCAGCAACCTCAGCCCCATCTGTGTAAATCTCGGCTCCGGACTGTTTGATCACGAGGTCGTCGGCAATAAAGCCATAACCACCAGTATTCTGATCGGTTTCATAATGAAAACTAAAGGTAACTGTCTGTCCTGCATAAGCTGTTAAATCAAAGGTGAGGTCAACCCAGCCCTCAGTTCCCTCAGAACCTGTAATATCAGCAGATTTACCGGTAATAAAGTCATTAATTTCGTAATACTGGTTATTCACCTTAGTATGATTCCCGGCAAGCGCATCATCATTAGCTTTGACCTGCACATAATCATAATCAACTTCGATATCCCAGTGCGCCTTCATGCTCAACTCAAGGGTGCCGGATGCTGGCAAGTCTAGAGTAAAGTTCATACTGTTCGACTTCATGTCGCCTTTGCCCGAGTAATACTGATAAGAACCTGTATAAGGAGGCATAAAGTCAAAGAGCGGATCCGGAAGGTTAACTCTGATTTGATTGACCGCACCTGAGTGGTTTGAAGCTTCTACAAGGTCGATGTCTTGTGGAGTTCCCATCAAGTCCGCCAAATCAACCACAGTCTCATCAATCCAGTCGCCACCATAGGTTGCTTGAAGGAATGAGCGTGCATAAGGGCTAAAACCTGTTGGTTTAGTGCCTGCAGGAGAACCCACCCAGCTACCTGATGCCATCACTGACCAGATACCAACTGGTGAGCCTTCGTCAGATCCTGCAATATCATACTCATCCGGCAATCCTAGATCGTGTCCAAACTCATGCACCACGACGCCTGTTGCTGCATCAATCGGCTGGACGGTATAACCAAACAACTTTTGACTCGTACCAGGTATGGTATAACCACCTTGCTGTGCGTCGACATAATAACGATGTGACCAAATGGCATCATCACTTAACACACCACCGCCAGCTTCTTCGCCAACACTTGAGTGGTATATCATGACGTGATCAATAAGACCGTCTGCCTCTTCAATATTGCCATCACCATCTAGATCATAAGGATCTTCCAAGTCATAATCTGCAAGATTAATAGTATTATCCTGAACCGCTTTAGTAACTGCCTCCTTAACCAAGGCCGGTACATTTTTATCATTGTCGTTGTTGTCAGGATCATTCTCGCCATAGTAAGCAGCATTATTATCTGCCGTTACCCAACCATATGTATCGCCAGTAAAGTAGAATGTACCGCCCGACTCATCTTGATAAAAGTTGTAGCCAGACTCTAAGTTTTGGCCAGATGGTCCAGCAAAACCAGTAGTAGAGAACATCAGGTTTTGATAGTGCGATACTGGGTAAGAACTGTAATACATATCGGTATCGCCAGAACTTAGTCCGTTGTCGTCATGCGCCAAATCAGGAAAGTCGACCAACACGGCAAGAACTTTAACCGTCTTGTTATTTATAGTCTTTTGCTCAGCCGTAACACCTTTAATAATTGATTGGTGTTTTTGTTTCAGACTATCAGAGACTAAAACAGGTAATTTTGGCTGAGTATTTAAGCTGCTTCCAATATATCGCTCAACAGCCAACTCTTTTTCTGAATCAGTGGCGTTAGCTTTGACTTCGCCACGTTTTTCAAGCCAGTACAAAATTCTTTCATGATTCACCAATGCAGGATCTTTGGGTGATACCGATTTCTCTGAGGCATGTGCCATTGGAGCCGCAAGCGCAAGAGCCAATAAACTATAAACTACGGAGTGCTTCATCTTAGTTACCTTTTAAACATTTATCGTATGCTGAATTTTTCTTATTAATATAATCTCTAATAACAGTTTCTCGCTGTTGTTTATCCATATCCTCCGTGATTAACCCCTTCTCTATAAGCATAGGCTCAAGTTTCCAGATATCTTGTATCGGAGCAGGTGCACTGCAAATAGGTTTAACGGGACCTTTATGTGGGTTGAATTGCGTCTCTGAATCGTTACTTTCATGCCGTTCAATGCCCTCCTTTTCCGGATGAACATCATTTTTACAGGCTACTAATGTTATAGCACTGATGAGACATGCGAGTAATAAATAGGTACGCATTTTTCTACCCAAAAGAATATGAAGCTGATATTAAAGAGCAGTTTCGTCTAGCATTCAAGCTCGGTTACCTAACTCACAAGCTTAGATACAAATGCATACAGTTGTAATACGTTTTCAGGGATTTATAAGAATATAAGACAAAAACAAAAAAAGCCCTTGTAAAAACAAGGGCTTTGATGTGGTACCAGAGGCCGGACTCGAACCGGCACGCTTTTAAGGGCGCGGGATTTTGAATCCCGTGTGTCTACCAATTTCACCACTCTGGCGTTAAACCTGTTTGTAGCTTAGGAACTAACCTAAAGCATTTTGTAGCGCTTCGCGCTACTCCCGTGTGCACCGAGGGCACTCCCGACTCCGTCGGTCGTCTACCAATTTCACCACTCTGGCGTTAAACCTGTTTGTAAGCTTCGGATTTGATCTGAAGCTGTATTTCGTGTGCACCGCTCCGGCGTCCTGCCTCTCGCGGCACTTCCTACTTCCTGTAGGTCGTCTACCAATTTCATTCTCTCAAATGAGTATTTGGCATTAAACTTTGTATTGAG
>JAPHRL010000093.1 GCA_026195755.1 Kangiella sp.
ATCCATCGTTGAATTTTGATTTAGGCGAAACCGCCGACATGATCCGCGAAATGGTTCGTGGATTTGCAGAAAAAGAGATCGCTCCAATTGCTGAAAAAACGGATCACGACAACCTGTTCCCACACCATTTATGGCAGAAGTTCGGTGAACTGGGTCTTTTAGGCATCACGGTCGAAGAAGAGTACGGTGGTTCCGGCATGGGCTATCTTGAGCACGTTGTGGCGATGGAAGAAATCAGCCGCGCCAGTGCTTCGATTGGCTTGAGCTATGGAGCCCACTCTAATTTGTGTGTGAACCAGATTCGTCGCAATGGCTCAGAAGAGCAAAAGCAGAAATACTTACCAAAACTATGCTCAGGTGAGCACGTCGGCGCTTTAGCCATGTCTGAGCCTGGCGCTGGTTCTGACGTTGTCGGCATGAAACTACGTGCTGAGCTTAAAGGCGATAAATACATCCTTAACGGCAATAAAATGTGGATCACCAATGGTCCAGAAGCCGATGTGTTGGTGGTCTATGCCAAAACCGAGCCAGAAGCCGGTTCCAAAGGTATTACCGCCTTTATTATTGAGAAAGGCTTCAAAGGTTTCTCAACAGCGCAGAAACTCGACAAATTAGGTATGCGCGGCTCAAACACCTGTGAATTAGTTTTTGAAGATTGTGAAGTCCCTGCTGAAAACGTCATGGGGCCAATCAACGAAGGTGTTAAAATTCTAATGAGCGGCCTTGATTATGAGCGTGCAGTACTGTCTGCCGGCCCACTAGGTATCATGCGAGCTTGCATGGACGCAGTAGTCCCTTATGTGCATGAACGTAAACAGTTCGGCAAGCCAATCGGTACTTTCCAATTAGTCCAAGGCAAAGTGGCCGATATGTACACCACTATGAACGCCAGCCGCGCCTACGTTTATGCAGTTGCTAAAGCGTGCGATCGTAGCGAAACCACCCGCAAAGACGCGGCCGCAGCGATTCTGTTTGCAGCAGAAAATGCGACTAAATTAGCATTGGACGCGATTCAGGTACTGGGCGGTAATGGTTACATCAATGAATACCCAACAGGCCGTTTGTTGCGTGATGCCAAATTGTATGAAATCGGCGCGGGTACTTCAGAGATTAGAAGAATGCTAATTGGTCGTGAGCTGTTTAACGAAACAGCCTAAATCTGCTCTATTAAAGCAAAAGATTAAGTAAGAGAAGTTATCGAGCAACGCTAGAACAAGCCAAATGATAACTTCTCGAAAAAGTTAAATTCACTTTGTAGTAGAAGTGAGCGAACTTCTCTCAATAAATTGGTAATAGAAATTATTGAGCGACGCTAGAACGAGGCAAGTGACTTTTTAGATTCGGAGGTGACCTAGCTGGTCATTGGAGAAGATAAAAAGTCACTTAACAAAGTTATAGCAAGCCCAGAAATTTCGAACAGGAGAAACATGTATGTCAGATCCAATCGTAATCGTCAGCGCAGCCAGAACCCCAATGGGCGGCTTCGGTGGTTCACTATCAACCGTAAAATCAACTGAACTTGGCGCTACAGCGATCAAAGCCGCCGTTGAGCGCGCAGGCATTAAAGCCGATGATGTTCAAGAAGTCATCATGGGCTGTGTACTTCCGGCTGGCGTTGGCCAGGCTCCTGCGCGTCAGGCTTCTTTGGGCGCTGGTATTCCACAATCCACTGGCGCTACAACTGTAAACAAAGTTTGTGGCTCTGGCATGAAAACCATCATGCTTGCTCATGACTTATTAAAAGCAGGAACTAATGAGGTGATGGTTGCTGGTGGCATGGAGAGCATGAGCCTTGCGCCTTACCTATTGCCTACGGGTCGTTACGGTCAGCGTTTTGGTCATGGTAAAACTTTAGACCATATGGCTTTTGATGGCCTGGAAGATGCCTACGAAGGTCAGGCTATGGGTGTTTACGCTGAGCAAACGGTTGAAAAATACGGTTTTACGCGTGAAGACCAGGATGCTTTTGCCATTGAATCTTTGGCTCGTGCTAATAAAGCAATTGAAGAGGGTTCTTTCAAGAACGAAATCACACCGGTAACGGTTAAATCTCGCAAAGGTGATGTTGAAGTGGATACTGACGAGCAGCCGTTGAAAGCTCGTCCTGACAAAATCCCTTCACTACGCCCTGCTTTCAAAAAAGACGGTACTGTCACTGCGGCTAACGCCAGCTCTATTTCTGACGGTGCAGCGGCTGTTGTATTGATGCGTCAATCTGAAGCTGAAAAACGTGGCTTGAAACCACTGGCTAAAATTGTTGCACAATCAACTAACGCTCGCATTCCTGCTGAGTTCACGATCGCTCCTGTGGACGCTATTGAAAAAGTACTGGCTAAAGCGGGCTGGTCAAAGGATGACGTTGACTTGTTTGAAATTAACGAAGCTTTTGCCGTAGTTACCATGGCGGCGATGAAAGACCTTGAACTTGACCACGCTAAAGTGAATGTTCACGGCGGTGCCTGTGCCCTGGGCCACCCTATTGGTTGTTCTGGTACGCGTATTGTTGTTACCTTGATTGAAGCTTTACGCAAGTATGGCAAGTCGAAAGGCGTTGCGTCGCTATGCATCGGTGGCGGAGAGGCGACAGCCTTAGCCGTAGAGTTACTATAATTTCTATTACCAAAACTAAAGTATAGATTTACCAACTTTTGGAAGAACAACCTTATGATTCTGACTGAAGAACAAACAATGATTCAGGATATGGCAAGGGGCTATGTGCAAGAGCGCATTGCCCCTTTCGCCGAAGAATGGGACAAGAATAAAACCTTCCCTGCCGAGGCGCTACAAGGTCTGGCTGAGTTAGGTTTTTACGGCATGTTAGTACCTGAGCAATGGGGTGGCTGTGAAATTGGTTATGTGGCCGCGGCATTGGTATTAGAAGAAATCGCTGCTGGCGATGGCGCTTGCTCAACCATTATTTCGGTAACTAACTCTGTTGGTTGTATGCCGATCTTGAATTTCGGTACCGATGAGCAAAAAGAGAAGTTCTTAAAGCCTTTGGCCTCCGGTGAAAAGCTGGGTGCTTTTTGTTTAACCGAACCACACGCTGGCAGCGATGCATCCGACCTCAGGACTAAAGCTGTTCTTGAAAAGGGTCCAGATGGTGACCATTACATTATTAATGGTTCAAAGCAGTTCATCACTTCCGGTAAAAACGGCGACACCGCGATTGTCTTTGCTGTCACCGACCCAAGCGCAGGAAAGAAAGGCATCAGTGCCTTTATCGTGCCGACTGATACGCCAGGCTATATTGTTGCCAACATCGAAGATAAGATGGGGCAAAATGCTTCGGACACAGCTTCAATCGTTTTTGAAGACTGCAAAATTCCAGCCGAGAATCTACTGGGTAAGGAAGGTGAAGGTTACAAAATCGCCCTTTCCGGTTTAGAAGGTGGTCGTATCGGTATTGCCGCACAAGCGGTGGGTATGGCCCGAGCCGCTTATGAGTATGCTCTTGAATATTCCAAAGAGCGAAAATCATTCGGAAAGCCAATTAACAAACACCAGGCGGTGCAATTCAAATTGGCTGACATGGCCACTCAAGTTGAAGCGGCACGTCAGATGGTGTTACACGCTGCACAGTTACGCGACAATAACCTACCCTGCTTAAAAGAAGCCTGTATGGCGAAATTGTTCGCATCTGAGATCGCTGAAAAAGTGTGCTCAGAAGCGATTCAAATTCTAGGCGGTTATGGTTATTTACGTGACTACCCTGTGGAAAGAATTTATCGCGACGTTCGCATCGCACAGATTTACGAAGGTACAAGCGAAGTTCAGCGCATGGTGATTGGCCGTGCGATCGCATCAGAATAAGAGTAGGACAGACATATGCCTGTAATTAAATCGTCATTGAATCCGCGTAGCGCAAGCTTTACTGAAAATGCCGAAGCAATGACCGCTTTGGTGGACGACTTACGCGACAAGATGGAATACATCACCCAAGGTGGTGGCCCCAAGTATCAAGAGAAGCATTTATCGCGCGGCAAATTGCTGCCTCGTGAACGTGTACGCAAGCTTCTTGACGTTGGTTCACCTTTCCTTGAAATTTCACAAATGGCCGCTTGGGACTTATATGACAATAAAGTTCCTGCTGCTGGCTTAATTGCCGGCATTGGCCGTGTTTCAGGCATCGAATGTATGATCGTTGCCAACGATGCCACGGTTAAAGGCGGTACCTACTTCCCTGAGACCGTAAAAAAACATTTACGCGCTCAAGAAATTGCGGAAGAAAATAATCTGCCGTGTATTTACTTGGTCGATTCAGGCGGTGCAAACTTGCCGCAACAAGACGAAGTATTCCCGGACAAAGACCACTTCGGTCGCATTTTCTATAATCAAGCCAACATGTCGGCCAAAGGCATTCCGCAAATTGCGGTAGTAATGGGCTCTTGTACTGCTGGTGGTGCTTATGTCCCTGCCATGGCTGACGAGTCAATCATCGTTAAAGAACAAGGCACTATTTTCTTAGGTGGTCCACCGCTAGTTAAAGCAGCAACTGGTGAAGTGGTTTCCAGCGAAGATTTGGGTGGCGCAGATGTTCACTGTAAAACCTCTGGTGTTACCGACCACTACGCGCTGAATGATGAACACGCTTTAAAGTTAGCTCGTCAGGTTGTGTCTAATCTAAACCGCAAGAAAACGCCTTCGGTGACTTTGAAAAAGCCCGTTGACCCGCTCTACCCCGCTGAAGAATTGTACGGCGTCATCAACAAAGATCCTCGTAAACCATTTGATATTCGTGAAATTATTGCACGAGTCGTTGACGGTTCAGAACTGGATGAGTTCAAACCTCTATATGGCAATACATTGATTTGTGGTTTTGCCCGCATCCATGGTTATCCGGTAGGAATCGTTGCCAATAACGGCATTCTGTTCTCTGAGTCAGCACTAAAAGGGGCTCACTTTATTGAGCTGTGTTCACAGCGTGGCATTCCTTTGGTATTCCTGCAAAACATTACTGGTTTTATGGTCGGTCGCAAATACGAAAACGAAGGTATTGCTAAAAACGGCGCCAAGATGGTGACGGCTGTTGCCTGTGCCAAAGTGCCTAAGTTCACGATTATTGTTGGCGGCAGTTTTGGTGCCGGTAACTATGGTATGTGTGGTCGCGCTTATAGTCCTAAGTTCTTATGGATGTGGCCGAATGCCCGTATCTCTGTGATGGGTGGCGAACAAGCTGCCAACGTGTTGGCACAAATTAAGCGTGACAATTTCGAGCGCGCCGATCAGCCAATGTGGTCCGAAGAAGAGGAAAAAGAATTTAAACGTCCGATTGAAGAGCAATATGAAAAGCAGGGTCACCCTTACTATTCGAGTGCTCGCTTATGGGATGACGGTATTATCGATCCTGCCGATACTCGTATGGTGCTAGGTCTGGGATTATCTGTTGCCATGAACAAAGAAGCCGAAGAAACAAAGTTCGGCGTCTTCAGAATGTAAGGCAGGGAGAATCTTATGAGTGCAGCATTAAACATCAGTATCGATCAGAGTGAGCTCGGTAAAGCCGGCCGCGGTGTGGGTTATATCACCCTCACCCGCCCTGAAATTCACAACGCCTTTGATGACAAATTAATTGGCGAGTTGACTGAAGCTTTCACAGCGATGGAAAACAACGTCGAAGTGGAAATGGTTGTGTTACGCGCGGAAGGCAAAAGCTTTTCAGCTGGCGCAGACCTGAACTGGATGCGTCGCATGGCGGATTATTCCTGGGAAGAAAATTACCAGGACTCGCAAGCTCTGGCCACTTTGATGAACACTATCTACAGCATGAGCAAAACCACCGTCTGTCAGGTACAGGGCGCAGCCTTTGGTGGCGGCGTTGGTCTGGTAGCCTGTTGCGATATTGTCATCGCGTCTGAGCGAGCCAGTTTCTGTTTGTCTGAAGTAAAACTAGGACTTATTCCTGCGGTGATCAGTCCTTATGTCGTTAAAGCCATGGGCGAACGTCAGGCGCAGCGCTACTTTACTACGGCTGAGCGTTTCAAAGCTAATAAAGCCGCTGAGTATGGTCTGGTTCATGAAGTGGTTTCCGAAGAGTCATTGGTTGAAAAAACTAATGAGGTAATTGCCACTTTGTTAAGCAATGGCCCGCAAGCTGTTAAAGCAGCAAAAAGTTTAATTAGAGCTGTAGCGAATCAAACCATTGATCAATCCTTGATGGATGAAACGGCACGTCGCATTGCGGATATTCGTGCCAGCGAACAAGGTAAAGAAGGTTTGAACGCTTTCCTCGAAAAACGTACTGCTGATTGGTCGGTTGGCCAATCTGAAAGCAGCTCACAATAATTGGTTAAGGAAACAGCGAACATGTTTACAAAAATATTGATTGCTAACCGTGGTGAGATTGCTTGCCGCGTGATTAAAACGGCAAAGAAACTCGGCATCAAAACCGTTGCCGTTTATTCAGAAGCAGATAAAGATGCAATGCATGTAGCAATGGCCGACGAAGCTGTATATTTAGGCCCTGCTCCAGCTCGTGAATCTTACCTTAAAGGTGAACTGATTATTGAGGCATGCAAAAAAACTGGTGCTCAAGCAGTTCATCCCGGCTATGGCTTTTTGTCTGAAAACGCTGATTTTGCCAAAGCACTTGCAGAAAATAACATTGAATTTATAGGCCCGCCAGAAGGCGCAATTATCGCCATGGGCTCAAAGTCTGCGGCTAAAGAAATCATGGAAGAAGCCAAGGTACCTTTAGTCAAAGGCTATCATGGTGAAAATCAGGACGGAGACTTCCTGAAATCGCAAGCTGACGAGATTGGCTACCCAGTTATCATCAAAGCAACCGCTGGCGGCGGTGGTAAAGGTATGCGCATTGTCTGGAAAGAAGAAGACTTTGCTTCAAGTCTTGCCTCATGTAAGCGTGAATCTGCAGCTTCGTTTAGCGACGACAAGGTGCTAGTTGAAAAATACATTACTAAACCTCGCCACGTTGAAATTCAGGTGTTTGCTGATAAGCATGGTAATGCGGTACATCTGTTTGAGCGCGATTGCTCGGTGCAACGTCGCCATCAAAAAGTTATTGAGGAAGCTCCTGCTCCAGGCTTAAGCGAAGAAACTCGTTCGAAAATGGGTCAGGTAGCCATCCGTGCAGCGCAAGCGATTGGTTATGTGGGCGCTGGTACGGTTGAGTTCCTATACGATGAAGACGAGTCTTTCTATTTCATGGAAATGAATACTCGTTTGCAGGTTGAGCATCCGGTTACTGAAAAAATCACTGGTCAGGATTTGGTCGAATGGCAGTTAAAAGTTGCAGCTGGCCAAGAATTGCCGATGCAACAAGATGAGCTGAGTATCAATGGTCATGCATTTGAAGTGCGTATTTATGCAGAAGATCCGAATCAGGACTTCCTGCCAGCAACAGGTACCTTGTTACACCTCAACACGCCAGAAGAGTCTGAGCATGTTCGTATTGATACAGGTGTCACACAGGGCGATTCGGTTTCAGTTCACTATGACCCAATGATTGCCAAGCTAATTGTCTGGGATCAGGATCGTAACGCTGCACTCGCACGGTTACGTGGCGCCTTAGCTCAGTATCAGGTTGTCGGTTTAACCACCAACGTTCCTTTCCTTTCTGCACTGGCTCACAGTCAAGGTTTCGAAGATCTGGATTTAGATACTAATTTCATTGAACGTTACAAAGACGATTTGATCCTTGATGAAGAAGCAGCTGACGATGACACTCTGGTGGCAGCAGCGGTGTATCAGTTATTAAAGCGTGAGCAGGTTGCAGCTGAAAACGCAGCAAACAGTGACGACCCTTATTCGCCTTGGCACACAGTTAACGGCTGGCGTCTCAATACTGACAACCATCATAATTTCGAATACCTCGACAAGGTTGATGGCATCGCTAACGATGTAGAAGTCATTGTCCATTTCCGTGATACAGGTTATTTACTCGATTTGCCGAGCGGTGAACTACCGGTTCATAGCGCAACCCTCAATGATCATATTTTACGTCTGGATGCTAACGGCAAGCGTTTCAACGCCACCGTGGTTGATGATGGTGCTAACCTACACATCTTCATTCACGGTCATTACAAAGTGCTTGAGAAAGTCGAGCGTGGCTTGGCTGGCGATTCGGAAGATGCTGGCGGTAGTTTAACCGCACCGATGCCGGGCACTGTGATTGAAGTATTAGTCAGTGAAGGCGATCACGTTGAGTCAGGTCAGCCTTTGGTAATTCTTGAAGCGATGAAAATGGAGCACACCATCAACGCGCCTACTGCAGGTATGGTCAGTGAAATCCATTATGCCGCTGGCGACCTGGTGGATGATGGCGCAGAACTGCTATCGCTGGAGGTTGCTGAATAATGGTTATGGTATCGGACAATCCTGCCCTACCCACTCACGTTAAAATCGTTGAGATGGGACCGCGTGATGGATTACAAAATGAAAAGCAGGCAGTTTCAACTGAGGTTAAACTTGAGTTGATTCGTCGTTTGATTGATGCCGGTGAAAAACACATTGAAGCGACTGCATTTGTATCACCCAAATGGGTGCCGCAAATGGCCGATCATCACGACATCATGGCAGGTCTGAAAAACTTTCCTGAAGCTCAAGATGGCAGCGTCTGGTTTCCAGTGCTAACACCAAACCTGAAAGGTTTTGAGGGTGCGTTAGCCGGTGGCGCCAAAGAAGTTGCCGTTTTCGCTGCAGCATCAGAAAGCTTTTCACAGAAAAATATCAACTGCTCGATTGCTGAGTCGATTGAACGTTTCAAGCCAGTTATTGAAGCAGCCAAAGAGCATGGCGTTAAAGTTCGCGGCTATGTTTCCTGTGTGTTAGGCTGCCCTTTCGAAGGTGATATCGCACCGGAAAAAGTCGCCGAAGTAGCCAAAGCTTTATATGACCTCGGCTGCTACGAGATTTCTCTTGGCGATACTATTGGTGTTGGCACGCCGAACAAGGCGCGCGCTATGATAGCCGCAGTAGCCGAGCATGTGCCAACCAATAAACTGGCCTGTCACTTCCATGATACTTATGGTCAGGCACTGGCTAATATCTATGCCTGTCTTGAGCTAGGCGTGGCAACCATCGACAGTTCGGTTGCGGGCTTGGGCGGTTGCCCTTACGCACCGGGAGCTACGGGCAATGTTGCCACTGAAGATGTGATTTATATGCTTAACGGGTTAGGCATTGAAACCGGTATCGATTTAACTAAACTGGTTGACGCTGGCGCTTATATCTCTGAGCAGCTGGGTCGTCGCCCTGTTTCTCGAGCAGCCAATGCGTTGCTCGCTAAAAAACAATAACTGATTCATTCGATTTGACGAGGAAATAAGATGTCAGGTTTTGATAAAGTCGTACACAGTTACGAAGAAGCTTTAGAAGGCTTTACCGATAATATGACCGTAATGGTCGGCGGTTTTGGCCTATGCGGTATTCCTGAAGGCTTGATTGAGCAAGTCTACAAAATGGGCTGCAGCGGATTGACCGCAATTTCAAATAATGCAGGCGTAGACGGTTTTGGTTTGGGTAAATGGTTAGAAAAGCGCCAAATCAGCACCATGATCGGCTCCTACGTTGGCGAAAATGAGCTATTTGAAAAGTTGCTGCTTTCCGGTGAGATGGAAGTGATTTTGACACCTCAGGGCACATTGGCCGAAAAGATTCGTGCTGGTGGTGCTGGTATCCCCGCTTTCTTCACAGCAACTGGCTTCGGCACTCAGGTCGCAGAAGGCAAAGAAACTCGCAACATTGATGGTCGCGACTATGTTCTAGAGCCATCCTTAACTGCTGACTTTGCTTTAATCAAAGCCTGGAAAGCAGACACCATGGGCAATTTAATTTTCAACAAAACAGCCATGAACTTTAACCCAATGATGGCAACTGCCGGCAAAATTACCGTTGCTGAAGTGGAAGAAATTGTTGAGGCTGGTGAGCTGGATCCAAACTATATTCATACACCAGGTATTTACGTTCAGCGCGTGATAAAAGGCAATAGCTTTGAAAAACGTATCGAACAACGAACAGTGAGAGCATAAGGAGCGCATCATGGCATTAACACGTGAACAAATCGCCATGCGAGTGGCGCAAGAACTTGAAGACGGCTTCTACGTTAACCTGGGTATTGGTATCCCCACCCTGGTCGCAAACTATATCCCAGAAGGCGTTAAAGTCATGCTTCAGTCTGAGAATGGTTTGTTAGGCATGGGGCAGTTTCCAACCGAAGAAACCATCGACCCGGATTTGATTAACGCTGGTAAACAGACAGTAACCGCAGTCACAGGTGCAGCTTTCTTCTCATCAGCAGAAAGCTTCGCCATGATTCGTGGTGGTCATGTTGACCTTACCGTTCTAGGTGCCTTCGAAGTCGATCAGGAAGGCAACATTGCTTCGTGGATGATTCCCGGCAAGCTGGTAAAAGGCATGGGCGGCGCTATGGACCTGGTAGCTGGCGCTGAAAACATCATCGTCACCATGACACATGCTAACAAGCACGGCGTTTCAAAAATCCTAAAAAAATGTACGCTTCCACTGACTGGCGCACAATGTATTAAGCGGGTCATCACTGAATTGGCCTTAATGGAAATTAAAGATGGAGCTTTCCACCTCATTGAGCGAGCACCCGGTGTTTCAGTTGAAGAAATACAAGAGAAAACAGAAGCTGATTTGGTGGTTCCGGATGATGTTCCAGAAATGAAGTTCTAAGCAATTAGATGCACGCTAGAGCACCAAACCTTAAAGCCGACCCTGTGTCGGCTTTTTTGTAATATTTATTAACACTTTTCCGTAAATTGCCATTAGAAATCTATCACTAATGCTTTAGGATTAATCGGTTATTCTTTTAACAACAAAGTAGAGAGTCCAATGAAAAAATTATTAATCACGGCTGCTTTGGCCCTTGCCGTCTCGCCCTTGATGGCGGACGAAGGTATGTGGCAGCCTCACCAGTTACCAACCATTAAAAAGCAGCTAAAAAAAGCGGGCATCAAAATTAGTCCGAATAAACTCACGGAATTAACCGAATTCCCAATGGGTGCTGTTATCAGTCTTGGCGGTTGTACAGCCTCTTTCCTTTCACCCAAAGGTCTAGTTGCAACTAATCACCACTGCGCGTACGGCAGTATTCAATTTAACTCAACGGCTGAAAATAACCTGTTAGACAAAGGCTTCCTGGCTGGTTCTCTTGATAAAGAGTTACCAGCAGCACCCGGCTCTCGTGTTTACGTTACGGTTAATGTTAGCGATGTCACTTCTAATGTGAATGCTGCCAGCGATGAGCTTTCGGGGCTTGAGCGATATAAAGCCATTGAAAACACAGAAAAAGCCTTAGTATCAGAATGTGAAGAGGATGCCGGACATCGTTGTAACGTCGTGTCATTCCACGGTGGTTTAGAATATTACCTTATCAAGCAATTGGAAATTAAAGATGTGCGCCTGGTTTATGCCCCCTCTTCTCATATCGGCAAATACGGTGGCGATGTAGACAACTGGATGTGGCCGCGCCATACGGGTGACTTTGCTTTTTACCGCGCTTATGTCGACAAAGATGGCAACCCTGCTGAATACTCAGAGGACAATGTTCCATACGAGCCAGAGCACTACCTGAAAGTCAATAAAGAAGGTGTGGATAAGGGCGACTTTGTAATGGTAGCAGGCTACCCTGGCAGCACTAATCGTTACCGCACTAGCGCAGAAGTAAAAAATCAGTTTGAGTGGTGGTATCCAACTTTCCGCACAACGCTACAAGAGTATATAGCTCTGATCGAAGAAACTGCTCTGGAAGGCACTGATTCTCGCGTGAAATACGCAAGTACATTAGCAGGATTAAACAATGCTGAGAAAAACTGGGGCAGCATGATTGAAAGCTATGCCAAAGGCGATCTCTTTGAGCGTAAAATTGCCCTCGAAAATGATCTTAAAGCATGGCTTAAAGCAAACCCTAATATGCAGGCAAAACATGGCGATGCACTAGATGCGCTAAATGCCCTAATCCTTGAAAATATCGCTGAACAGGAGCGCACTCTTCGTTCATGGGCTATTAATCGCGACACTTTAACCAGCACAGCTGCTCGCCTATATCGTCTAGCACTTGAAAAGCAAAAACCCGATGCAGAGCGTGAGCCCGGCTATCAGGAGCGTGACATGATTCGCTTCAAAGAGGGTCTAAAAAGCATGGAGCGTCGCTGGGATGCAGAAGTTGAAAAAGCTCTGTTGAAACATTTCGCACCTCTATATGCCGAGCTACCTGCCGATCAGCGTCTTAAGTCCTACGATGAATTTATGGAGATTGGTGAAACACTTGATACAGAAGCCTTTGCCAAAAAAGTCGACTTAATGTACGCCAAAACAAAACTTAACAAGCTTGAAACTCGTTTGGCCTGGATGGAAAAGTCGGTTGAGGATTTTAAACAGTCTAATGACCCATACATTCAGCTTGCAGTGGCGACTTATGATGAAAAATACAAGCGTGAACTTGAAAGCAAAGAGCGTGGTGGTAAGTTCCAGGAACTTCGTCCTCAGTACATGTCTGCCATCATTGATTATTATAAATCGATGGATAAACCAATATATGCAGATGCCAATAGCACGCTGCGAGTCACTTACGGTAACGTCAAGGGCTATTCGCCAAAAGACGGTCTATATGCAACACCATTCACTACCTTGGAAGGTATTGCTGCGAAGCATACTGGTGAAGAGCCATTTGACTCACCTCAAAAGCAACTTGATTTAATCAAAGCTAAAGAGTTCGGCGATTATCTGGATAAAGATCTGGGTAGTGTACAGGTTAACTTCCTGACCACATTAGATGTGACGGGCGGTAACTCAGGTTCACCAACGCTGAACGCTGAAGCTGAGTTTGTCGGACTGATCTTTGATGGTGTTTATGAGTCGATTATTGCTGACTGGGATTATAATGATGAACTGAATCGTTCAATCCACGTAAGTAGCGCCTATATGCTTTGGGTTATGGAGCATGTGGATAGTGCAGACAACATCATCGAAGAGATGATTATCGTAGACTAGCACCGACTGACTTAACTAACCAAGCCGACTCCAGTAGTCGGCTTTTTCTTTTGTCATAAATAATTTATAAAAAACAATAATTTCAATAAGTTACTTAATTATTTTCAACAAGTATATTGCACAATTTTACAATTAAAGATAAGGTGAAAAGGTTTGCAGGAGGGTGCCCTTTGCCAGTAAAAAAAATAATGTTCTTTTCACTAGTTTTGCTCGCGCTGTTATTGCTTCAGAGTGGCAATTTATACGCTGCTGAAGAACAACAGACCAAAACTTTACGCATAGCTGTATTTGATGCACCTCCAGCGCTCATACCAAGTGATAGCGGTAACCACACTGGTTTCCTGATTGATTTCTTAGAAGAAATAGCAGAGCAGGAGAACTGGCGTATTCAATGGCTCTATTTGAAATGGCCAGAAATCATCAATAGCGCAAAGCGAGCTGAACTCGACTTGGTTCCTTTCGTTGCCTACTCGCGAAACCGCGCAGAGTTTCTTGATTACAACTCCACCAGCTATATCACGGGTTGGGGACAGGTTTATATTCATCCTGACGAACAGTACCTTGAGAATATTTTTGATTTTGAGGGTAAAACTATAGCAGTGGTAAAAGATGAAATTTATGCCATTCAGTTTGCTAATCTTTGCGCCCAATTTGATATTGTTTGCCATTTAAAAGAAGTACAAGATTACAAGACAGCTTTTTCACTGTTAGATAAGCGTCTGGTCGATGGTGCCGTTAGTGGCAACCTTGTGGGCTACAGTTTTGAAAAGCGTTTTAATGTTGAACGCACTCCTATTGTCTTCAACCCTTCCAAGGTCTTATTTGCTAGCCCCCAAGGAAAAAACTCTGAAGTTCTACAAACTCTTGATAGATACTTGGAACAATGGAAAGATGATCCGTCGTCTCCTTATTATGAAATAAATGAGCGGTGGCTTGGTAAAGATACCACTGGCACCTTGTTACCAAAATGGCTGTTATACAGTCTTGCTGCATTACTCATCCTGTTAATTCTAAGTACGCTTGTAGTGCTGATCCTGCGCAAACAAATACGTAAAAAAACCGCTGATCTAGCAGATAAAACGGACCAGATAAAACAGATCATCAACTTGGTTCCGCATATGATTTATGCAGCCAACGCCAATGGTGAGGTAATTCTAGCCAACCGTTATGCGGCAGACTTTTTTGGTTTGCCGCTCAAAGACTTTGACGATATTAATATTGAGCAGCTCAAAGTTAAAATTCCTGAAGCAAGCAAACTGTTTGAAGATGAAGAGTACCTTTTACGTAAAGATGCCATCACATTAGACAAGCAGATTAAAGTCAAAGATAGTAACCAGAAGAGTACCTACTTAAATGTATCAAAAGTACCATTTGTAGGTCGTTACAGCCGTGTCCCAGCAGTTGTTACTGTGGGGGTTGACATAACAGAAGCAAAAGAATTTGAGCAACAAATTCAACACATGGCACAACATGATTCTCTAACTGGTTTACCCAACCGTTTACTGTTAAATGATCGCGTTAACCAATCTTTAGCACTGTCATTACGTCACCTTCATAACGGTGCTATTTTATTTATCGACCTGGATTTCTTTAAGAATATTAATGACTCTATGGGTCATATGACTGGAGATAAATTACTAGTTGAAGTGGCTAAACGTTTGGAGGCCAATGTTCGCTCAGGTGATACTGTTGCCCGCCTTGGAGGCGATGAGTTTATTATCCAGCTCAGCGAACTAAGTGATGACCCTCAAGATGCTGAATCCGACGCCATTTTCGTAGCCAAGAAGTTGTTAAAAGCTCTAATGGAAGGCTTTCGCATCAATAGCCACTCACTACATGTCACAGCAAGCATTGGTATCGTTATTTATCCTAGAGATGCTGATAGTCATGAACTTATCATGCAGCGGGCAGATACAGCTATGTATCATGCTAAAGCTAAGGGGCGTAATGGCTATGCTATTTTCAAGTCGGACATGGAGGCAATCATCATGCGTCGCCAAACGCTTGAAAATGACATGCATAAGGCCATTTTTAATAATGAATTCTATCTACTGTATCAGCCGCAAGTTAGTGCAGATGATGGTAAATTACTCGGTGTCGAAGCACTCATCCGCTGGAATCATCCGGTGGAAGGTATTATCTCACCTCTTGAGTTCATTCCCATTGCAGAAGACAACGGCACTATTGTAAATATTGGGAACTGGGTACTGGAACAGGCCTGCCAGCAAATCAAGACCTGGATCAATGAGTACGGCAACTCACCCGTTATTTCAGTCAACCTGTCAGCGATTCAGCTCAGTCAAAGTGACTTGGTCGGCGTTATTTCTGCATTACTTACACAAGAAGGAATCCCGGCAGAATTATTAGAACTTGAGGTCACAGAAACCTTAATTCTATATGAAGAAAAGCGCTCCATTGAGTTGTTGAAGTCTTTAAAAAAGCTAGGAGTGAGAATATCCATTGACGACTTTGGCACTGGCTATTCTTCGCTGAACCATCTGAAAAAACTGCCTTTAGACAAGCTTAAAATAGACCGTACATTTGTCAGCGATATTCCTGGAGATCCTGATAGCGAAACCATCATCAAAACTATTATTAAAATGAGCAAGGAGCTGGGCTTGGAAGTCACCGCAGAAGGTATAGAAACTAAGGAGCAATTAGAGTTCTTAAAAAATGAGCTTTGCCCTCAATTTCAAGGTTACTATTTTGACAGGCCTATCAGCCCACTGGTTATTCAAGACAAATACTTCAAATAATTGCCTCAACTTCCGCTGCTGACAATCAGGTCAGCAGCGGGTTTTGTTACAGACAGAAATGGTTTAAGAAAAGCCTTAACAACCCGTTTTTTGTTATAGGTTATAACCAATAGCGTAACCTATCAGATAACCTACTAACAACAACATCACTGCCCAGGTCAGTATTACGCCATAAAAGCGACCAAATGATTTCCCCACAGACTTAGACAATCCAAAAGCATGCAGAATTCGAGCTAACAATAGTCCACCGCCTGCGGTATGCATTAGCCAACTGGATGCCTGCTGCATTTCGGCGAAGGCCATTAACAACAAACACATCGGAATATATTCGATAGCGTTTCCATGAACGCGGATAGCTCTCGCTAATACTTTTTCACCATTAGTCCCGATACCCACTTGTAATTTTCTTCGGAGCATTACTACCCGATACGCCAACAGTAAAATTAATAGCCCCAGTAAAGCAGCATAGATCGATGTGATTCCAACACTCATAAGTTAACCCCGGTTATTATTGTTCAACAGAGCTACAATCTAGCAGACAGACAAACATAAAAAAAGCCCACCGAAGTGGGCTTTATCATAGCTAGCTGCTAAGAGAACCTTAGGCACCAACGGTAACTTTATTTGCGACCGGGATGGTGACTTTTGCAGCTTTTTGTTTGTACTCTTCCATTTGATGGAAGTTCATATACTTGTATATATCTTTAGATAAAGAGTCCAGCTTGCTAGCGTAACCCATATACTCTTCCACGCTTGGTAAACGACCCATAACGGCTGCAACCGAGGCAAGTTCAGCAGAAGCCAAATAAACATTAGCGCCTTGCCCTAAACGGTTCGGGAAGTTACGAGTTGAAGTCGAAACCACCGTCGACTTCGGAGCCACACGCGCCTGGTTACCCATGCACAGTGAACAGCCAGGCATTTCAAGCCGAGCGCCTGAACGACCGAAGATATTGTAATGCCCTTCTTCCATTAGTTGGTGCTCATCCATACGTGTCGGTGGCGCAATCCACAAACGGGTTTCTAAGGTACCAGCTTCGACGCTTTCTAGTAACTTAGAAGCTGCGCGGAAATGACCAATATTAGTCATACAAGAACCGATAAACACTTCATCAATCTTGTCGCCAGCAACTTCACTTAGTAAACGAGCATCATCAGGATCATTTGGCGCACACAATACGGGCTCTTTCAGATTATCCATATCAATTTCGATAACCGCCGAGTAATCCGCATCTTTATCAGCTTCCATCAATGATGGGTTAGCTAACCACTCTTCCATCTTCTCGATACGACGACCGATAGTTCGCTCATCACCGTAACCATTGCTAATCATCCATTTCAACAAGACGATGTTTGATTGCAGATATTCGGCAACTGATTCTTCGCTCAACTTAATGGTACAACCCGCAGCCGAACGCTCAGCAGAAGCATCAGAAAGCTCAAATGCTTGCTCTGCAGTTAAATGCTCAAGACCCTCAATCTCGAGAATACGACCCGAGAAAATATTCTTTTTACCAGCTTTTGCGACCGTCAACAAACCGTCTTTAATTGCTTGGTAAGGAATGGCATGGACCAAATCACGCAAAGTGATTCCAGGTTGCATTTTACCTTTAAAACGAACCAGCACTGATTCAGGCATATCTAATGGCATAACGCCTGTGGCGGCTGCGAAAGCAACTAAACCAGAGCCTGCTGGGAATGAAATACCCAATGGGAAACGAGTATGTGAATCACCACCAGTACCGACTGTATCCGGCAATAACATACGGTTTAACCAACTGTGAATAATGCCGTCACCTGGACGCAATGAAACACCGCCACGGTTCATAATGAAATCAGGAAGCGTATGTTGAGTATCAACATCAACCGGTTTTGGGTAAGCAGCGGTGTGACAGAAAGACTGCATCACCAAGTCAGTCTG
>JAPHRL010000164.1 GCA_026195755.1 Kangiella sp.
CCACAATACTTTCCCTTAACTGGTGGCAAAAGATTAATAGGCTGTGACTAAACCCTTTTGTTAAACTGGGCGTCTAAAGGTTAAACACAGCGAAAATGACAACCTTGCAAGCACAGCCCATAGAACAACAGGACGCAGATAACCAAGCAGAACTGGTCGCTTTAGCGAAGCAGGGAGATATGCAGGCGTTTGAGAGTTTATATCGGTTGTTCAGCCACAAGATTTATTTGCTGTGTGTGCGGATGACAGGACGTCCAGCTTTGGCTGAAGAGCATATGCAGGATGCGTTTATCAAAGCCTGGCAGGCGCTGCCGAGTTTTGAAGGCAATAGCAAGTTCAGCACCTGGGTTTACCGCATTGCGGTCAATGTGGTGCTCAATGAGCAGCGCAAGAATCACATAGAGATTTATGCGGACCAGGACTGGCAACAGGCTTTTGAGGATGAGCTGTCGCAAACGCACCATCCGCAACAGATTGATTTAGAAAAGGCGATTGTGAAATTGCCAGCTCAAGCCAGGAATGTGTTATTGCTGCATGATCTTATGGGCATGACCCACGAAGAAGTAGGCGATACACTAGGCATCGCCAGCGGAACCTGCAAGGCGCATTTAAGCCGCGCACGAGTATTACTCAAAGAGCAGCTAGATCGATAGTGGATCAGTGATTCGGTCATTTGATTAAGCAGTCTGAATAGGTAATTTAAAATAGGTAATGGTATGACAGACAAACAATTAACAGAGCAAGAGACTAAAGCGCTTGTCGAGCGCTTGCAGCAATTGCCTGATGCCATTGAAGCGCCTGATCGCTGGAGCCAGATTAAGGCAAAACTCGAAGCCGAGGCTACTGCTCAGTCTTCAACAACAGCAGACAATGAGCAGGCAAAACAAACAACGCATCGAAAGTTCTGGCAACCCATGGCGGTTGCAGCAGCTTTAGTGTTAGCGGTGACCTTCTATACCATTTCTCCATGGCAACAGAATCAATCTCCTTCAACAACTATTGTTAATAACTCTACTTCTGTGCAATCGAGCACAAACCATGTTGCAAGCTTCGGCATGACTCTGGCTAGCCTTGAGCTGGCCAACAGCCAATATTACGCCAAGCTGGGATATCAACTCGAACAGTCACAAGCTGGACTCGACCCCGCAGTACGTCAATCTCTAAAAGACCTGCGAAATGCGCAACAACAATATGCCGTAGCACTTGAGCAACAGCCGAACGACTTGCAGCTGCAACAGCAGTTAATCGAGATGTACCAGAAAGAAAGACATCTTCTACAAAAGATTATTGCTTAATAAATTATCCAGAAATAAAAAAGCCTGCTTTAAGCAGGCTTTTTATGGAACTTGAAAAGGGATTAGCTGTTTTTAAAAGCTTCGATGCCTTCAAGGATTTCTTGCTTGGCGGCTTCTGAGCCTGCCCAGCCATCAATTTTAACCCATTTTCCTGGTTCAAGATCTTTGTAATGTTCGAAGAAGTGTTCGATCTGGTTGCGTAACAACTCTGGAATTTCTTCAATTTCGTGAATGCCTTGATACATTGAGCTGAGTTTACCCGTTGGGATGGCAACAAGCTTGGCATCTTCGCCAGATTCGTCACTCATTTTCAAAACGCCAACTGGGCGACATGAAATCACACAACCTGGAAGTAATGGGAAAGGTGTTGGTACCAGTACGTCAACCGGGTCGCCATCTTTTGATAAGGTTTTGTTTACATAACCGTAGTTGGTCGGATAGTGCATACAAGTTGCCATGAAGCGGTCAACAAACAAAGCGCCGGTTTCTTTATCGACTTCGTATTTGATCGGGTCGCTGTGTGCTGGAATTTCGATAATGACGTTAATTTCATCCGGAGCGTTTTTACCCGGGCCTACATTGTCCAAGCTCATTGTATTACCTTTCAGTGTTAGGAGTTTTACCCAAAAGAACGATGCGCCAAAGCGGCATTCAGACCGTTCAATGTTCGAAGGGCGCGTATTATAACGGCCTTTGTTCACAAAATAAATTGAATAATCGGTGAACATCTTGCGTAAAAATTGTACAAACCGAAAAACTGCTATAGACTGAATTCGAGGTTTATAAAAAACCGATAACAATCAAAGATATAAACAGTAATCAATACACGCATGGGGGATGTATGACAGACAACATGATATTGCCACCACTATTAGGCTTAATAGGTTTGGCTTTTGCATTTATCATTTATTTCGTCGTTAAAAGATATCCAGAAGGTGACGACAAGATTAAGAAAATCGGCAACGCCATTCATTCTGGCGCCATGGTTTTCATGCACCGCGAATACCGAATGCTCGCACTGTTTGCGGGCATTTTGTTTATTATATTATGGCTTTCTCCGCTAGGAGGTAATACTGCATTAGCCTTTGCTGTAGGAGCTGTATCATCAGCACTGGCAGGCTATATCGGCATGTATACCGCCACCAAAGCCAACGTTAGAACCACTACCGCGGCACACACCAAAGGCGCTGCTGAAGCATTAAGCGTAGCCTTTTTCGGTGGTTCCATTATGGGGCTGTGCGTAGCCTCGCTGGGCTTGATGGGGTTAGGTGGTCTTTACTGGTATTTCGGCGGTGACCCAGAAACTGCTCACTATATTCATGGCTTCGGTATGGGCGCTTCGTCTGTGGCACTGTTCAGTCGTGTTGGTGGTGGTATTTTCACTAAGTCAGCCGATGTTGGTGCAGACTTGGTCGGCAAAATTGAAGCTGGCATCCCGGAAGACGATCCGCGTAATCCAGGAGTCATTGCTGATAATGTGGGTGATAACGTAGGTGATGTGGCCGGCATGGGCTCGGATATCTTCGAATCCTACTGTGGCGCCATGATCGCGTCGATAGCGATTGCGGCCACCATGGCGACTTCTGATTTGGGTGCGCAAAATGTGTTAATGGCAGCGCCGTTGGCATTAGCGTCAGTTGGCTTGATCTGCTCCATTTTAGGAATCATGTTGGTCAAGTTAATGTCCAGCAACAAGCCCGAAGTAGCACTTCGAGTGGGCACGATTGGCGCGGCTGTGTTGTTTGTTATCGCTGCCTATTTCTTACTGCAAAACATGGAAATCTCTAATAATGTTTGGCTGGCGGTGGTTTGTGGAGCCGTAGGCGGAATCATTATTGGTCTGGTCACTGAATATTACACTTCAGGTGCGCCAATTCGTCATATCGCTAAATCAGGCGAAACCGGTCCTGCTACTGTCATGATTTCAGGTCTTGCAGTAGGTATGCAGTCTGTAGTGGTGCCAGTATTAACTTTGGCAGCCATTATTTTTATCTCCACTGAGCTGGCCGGAGTCTATGGTGTCGGTATTGCCGCGGTTGGTATGTTGGCAACGGTTGGTATTACCATGGCCATTGATGCTTACGGGCCAGTAGCTGATAACGCCGGCGGAATCGCTGAAATGGGTGGCCTGGGTAAAGAAACACGCGATATTACAGATTCATTAGATGAACTGGGAAATACTACCGCAGCCATCGGTAAAGGCTTTGCCATCGGTGCAGCAGCATTGGCGGCTTTGGCGATTATCGTAGCATTCGTTGAAACCGTGAACGCCAAATACGGAGCTGAAGACTTTGTCCTACACTTAGGTGATCCCCAAGTTCTGATGGGCCTATTTATCGGTGGTTTGATTCCGTTCCTGATAGCATCCATTACCATGACCGCAGTGGGTGATGCAGCCTTTGAGATGATTCATGAAATCCGTAGACAGTTCAGAGAAATCACAGGTCTGCTGGAAGGCAAGGCAGAACCAGACACCGAAAAATGTGTCGCCATTGCAACCGATGCCGCACTCAAGAAAATGATTCTACCGGGTGTTATCGCCGTAGCAGCCCCGCCATTGGTAGGCTTCCTCCTGGGCGCTGAAGCGCTAGGTGGCATGCTTGGTGGCGCCCTGGTTAGTGCAGTCTTATTAGCACTGATGATGGCCAACGCCGGTGGTGCATGGGACAACGCCAAGAAATATGTGGAAAAAGGTAACCTTGGCGGTAAAGGATCGGATGTTCACTCAGCGACAGTAGTCGGTGATACCGTAGGCGATCCCTTCAAGGATACCTCAGGGCCATCGATGAACATTTTGATTAATGTTATGGCGATTGTGTCTCTAGTCATCGCCCCATTATTGTAGGAAGCGTCTAAATTCACCTCTGGCTTTGACAATGCCCCCGCACTAACTCTGTCTGAGGGACGGTAGGGGCAGACCAATGTGTCTGCCCGATTTCTTCTGTGACATACCGCGGATGCTGATTCACTGATCCTCGATGTTCCATCGAGGCTACGGCTATTTTCCTCATTTTAGGGTGAGTGCATTGCCGCGCCAGAGGCGAATTTATTTCACTTCTTTCACATTCTGCATTACTACAACCATTAAAATCCTCAGCGCTAACTCTGTCTGAGGGACGGTAGGGGCAGACCAATGTGTCTGCCCGATTTCTTCTGTGACATAC
>JAPHRL010000046.1 GCA_026195755.1 Kangiella sp.
GGTAAGGGACATGAGCTCGACCCGGCGGCGATGAGTTATAAGGCGGGCGATAGCTTTAAGGCGGCAGCGCGGGGTAAGTCTAATCAGCTGGCCACGGTGCTCGATTCCACCGGTCGTGCCTACTCGGTGCAGAGTCATACCCTGCCCTCGGCAAGGGGGCAGGGCGAGCCGCTCAGCGGTCGTATCAACCCTATCGCCGGGGCTACCTTTGAGGCGGTAATGATGGGGGCCAGCAGCGATCTCTACTTGATGGCCTCCGATGCCGGATACGGTTTTGTCACCACCCTGGGTGAGCTGGAGGGCAAGAATAAGGCAGGTAAGACGGTACTGAAACTGCCCAGTGGCGCTAAGGTATTAACGCCACAAAGGGTCGACGACTATGAACATGACCTCATCGCTGCCGTTAGTAACGAAGGCCGTCTGCTGGTCTTCCCGCTTAAGGACCTGCCTCAGATGGCGCGCGGTAAGGGCAATAAGATCATCGGTATTACTACCAGTAAATTGATGACGCGTGAGGAGTTTGTCGCCGGGGTGGCGGTGATGCCGGTCGGCGGCACCCTGACCCTCTATGCGGGCAAGCGCCACATGACCCTCAGGGCCTCTGATCTTGAGCACTACATGGGAGAGCGCGGCCGCCGGGGCAACAAGTTGCCGCGGGGTTATCAACGGGTGGATGCCATCAGTGCCGCTGCGAAGTAGACGATAAATCAGGGGGGCTTAGCCCCCCTGTTTTTGTTTAAGGCTTTCTATTTTTTTCAGCACCTTGTCGGCGCGTTCCAGATTCTCTTTGGCCTGCTGGTGGTTGGCATCCAGTTTAAGCACGCTGCGCCACTCACTGGCAGCCTGCTCAAACAGTCCACGGCTATAGGCACTGACACCGCGTTCAAACAGCTGCGCCACCTTGTTGTCTGTCGCCTTCTGTAGCGTGCCCTTCATCGATGCCAGCGTGCTGTACTTAGGGTCAACCTTTTCGATAGCGGCAAGCTGTTGGCGCGCCGTAACGAAGTCCTCTTTGGCGAAGGCCTGATCGTAACGCTTAACCAGAGTTGTAATGGTACGTTCACGTTTTTTCTTCTTGTTCTCTAACCGTTGTTTTTTCTTCAGGAGTGCTTTTTTGTTGACTGACTTTATCTTTTTCTGTCTTGCTCGCAGGGAGTTGAGGCTCTCTTCAATGACCGGGTCATTATCCAGCATAAGTGCCAGTGGCAGGGTAGCATCCGCTTTTTTCAGCTCGTCGTCGGCCAGTGCCTTGTTACCGATAATTGCCAGCTCCTGGGCGATCTCCGTTGCCTCCTCCTGAATACGCTTAAGTCTATCCTGTGCACGTCTGCTACGCGGGTCGACTCGAACGATATCCTGATAGAAGGGGATCACACCGATCAACCACTCGCCATGGCGAATCAGGCGTTTGAGTTCAAGCTCTTCGAGGGTATCGCGCTGTTGCTGATGCAGCTTGGCCAGGCCGTCCTTGATCACCGCGCTGGTCGGATATTTGCTCAGGGCCTCGTCATATTGATCGAGTGCCGCTGCCCAGTCGCCCTTTTTGAGTTTCCTGGAAGTCTCACGGCGCACCTGCTGTTCATACTCGGCGGCCTTTTTCTCAATCTGTTTACGTTGCTTCGCCGCCCTGGCGTAGTCGGGGTCCTTGGGATCGATCTGCCCCAGGGCATCGATGGAGCGGCCATACTCGTGATCGACCTCCCATAGCTTGAGTTGCGGTTCAAGTTCGGCGTAATTCAGTGTCGCGCAGCCGCTGTAGAACACAACGGATAGGGCGCTGAGCAGTGTCGCTACTCTTTTCATGCGGCCACCGTGGTGGCGGAGCGGACCAGGATCCTGCGGATTTCTTGCATCATTTCCTCGCGGAATGCGTCATCTATCTCCCTGACGACGAAGAGTGACACGGGCTCTTTCTTGCCGCGTAGACTTATGGTGCCATGGTCGCGGGTGGTGATTCGCTTGTGTAATATGGAGTTGCCGAGCATCTCCTCGGTAATGATTACCTGACCGGGTTCACCGGCAGTTCCGGGCTGCTCGTGATCGGCCCGAAAGGGGCCGA
>JAPHRL010000304.1 GCA_026195755.1 Kangiella sp.
ATCTGTAGACCACTGTTCTTTCATATACGATTCTGCGGCACCAATGCTACCATGCATGGCCACTTGTCGATAAAAATCCAGTTTCTTAATATTCAACGTGACACACAGTTCCGATTGCGGGCTGGCAGAACCGCAGAAATACTGACCAAGAGGGTCATTAATAATAATCTGGCCGCCCTTTATTCGATTGAGAGTTTTAAGCACCTGACTTCTTATCAGTCGCTCAAAGCCTGAAACTTTTGTGTTTTCAGGTAATGCCAAATCAACAGTATCGCTCTGCTTCTGCTTAGTGGTTATTGCCTGTTTTTCAGTAAAATCATTCACGACCTATATTCCTCTTACCTGTTATCCGATTTTGGCTCGCCCTTGTGCGACTCTTTGTCTTGTCGAGGGTGGGGCACAAAAGGAATCTTTTTTAACCATAGTTTCAATGCTTGCCAGTAAATGGCCGCAACCATCTTCAATGGTTGTAACGGTCTTTTTAAGACAATACTACGCATGCTACTTTGGCTTAATGGTACGAAGTCTGCTGTGAAGGTTGCGTCAAAGAATTTGGAATTGGTTTTTTTCTGATTAACGACCATATGAACCCTTAACTCTTTATCCTCAACTTTAAATAACCATTGGTAATGCATATCCATGGCAAGAAAGGGCGATATATGGAACGCCTTATCAAACTCAAACTTATACAAATTGTCAGCCTGCTTGCCTTCTCCACAAACATGAATGTAGGCATGACGCTCCCCCCATGGGGTATTGGTGATCTCAGAAACAATATATTGTAATTCGCCATCTTCAACACAAAAGTAGAAACACACCGAATTAAAGTTAAAACCCAGATACCTAAGGTGGGACAATAAAAATACCTGCCCGGTAAAAGTGTCTCCCGTCTTTTGACGAATAGTTTCAACAATAGCTTCTTTATTTGAGGTGCTCTTGTTAGTTTCAGATGATAGGGAATTTTGATGGAAATCTTTATGGCGAAATGAAATCAGGTTCCACTTTTCAAAGGACCATAGTTTGCTCTGACTGAACGTTTCGGGCAGCTTGTCTAGATCCAGCAGGCTCCAATACATGTCATAGGTAAACTCATGTGGTTTGGGTCGATAACGACGATGTCGTATCGAACCGACAAAAAATCCTTGTTTAAGCATAGCCTGAATCCTTCAGAAGTTGTTCTGCAGCCTCCAATCCACTTCGCGCCCCATCTTCATGGAAACCCCAGCCCCAATAGGCACCACTGAAGTAACTCCGATTGTGCCCCTGGATTAAGCCTTTGTTTTGCTGCGCTTTAATGGTCGCCTGCGTATAAACCGGATGGTGATAAGTCAATTGCTTCCAGACTAACTCAGGGTTAACGCGCTCTGCCATATTCAGGCTGACAATAACGGGCGTATCGGTTTCTAGAGACTGCAATAAGTTCATGCAATAACTCACTGTACACTGTTTGCGAGTTTTTTCATCAATCATCACATTCCAACTGGCCCAGGCACGGCGCTTGCTAGGCAACAGGTTAGTGTCACAGTGCAGGGTAATATGGTTTTCCTGATATTGGATTGACCCAAGAATGTCCTTTTCTTCATTACTGGGTTGTTCAAGCATGCTCAGTGCCTGGTCGCTGTGACAAGCAAAGATCACATAGTCAAACTCCTGTTTTCCTTCGGCAGTGTGTAACCAGACTGTTTGATGATTTCTGATCACTTTATTGATAGGGCAGCCCAGCTTGACCTGAAAACCAGTATTCTTTGCTACCGCATCAATATAGGTCTTGGAACCGCCTTCGATGGTTTTCCAGACCGGACGATTAAAGGCCTGCATCATCTGATGATTATTCATAAAAGCAACCAAATAACGCGCCGGGAATTCTAAAATCAGTTCGCTATCACCAGACCATAAAGCACAAGCCATCGGTAAAATATGCTCATCAGTAAACTGTTGACTGTAACCTTTACGCTTTAAATAATTGCCCAGCGTTTCGTTGCTCTGGTCATCCAATAGCTCTCCTGCTTCGCGATAAAACCTGAAGATATCTCGTAACATGCGATAGAACTTCAGGCTAATAATATTCTTACGCTGACTGAAGAGTCCATTTAAAGTACCGGCGTTGTACTCAAGCCCGGTTAACTGGTTTGAAACAGCAAAGCTCATATCGCTGTCTTTGTACGGCACTTGATACTTTTGTAACAGCCCGTAAAAAGTCGGATAGTTTTCCGGGTTGAACACAATAAATCCGGTATCCACAGCAATTGTTTTTTGCCCGCCTTTTCCATTATCTACGTCAATCTGGTGTGTGTCAGCATGGCCGCCGAGTCTTGTTGTAGCCTCAAATAAAGTGACATCCATATCTGAAGCCAACCTTTCGGCAGCTACCAGACCAGAAATACCCCCACCAACCACAGCAACTCTCATGATTTTGCCTTTGCTTTAATTAATTGTTTGTCGGGATATTTGAGGTCCCAGACCAAACCCAATTTTTCCATCCCTTTGAGCACATAGTAACTCAAGTCAATTTCCCACCAATAAAAACCTTGTTTAACGGAGCCGGGGCTAAAATGATGGTTGTTATGCCAGCCCTCACCTAATGTGAACAAAGCCAATAAAAAATTATTGCGACTATCATCATTGGTTTCAAAGCGCTTGCTACCCCAGCGGTGTGCTAAAGAGTTAATACAATAAGTCACGTGCGACAACAGGATGGTTGAAATGAAGAATCCCCAGATCAGTATTTGCCAACGATCAGCACCTAATGCAGGATGAAACTTCTCCAGATAGATACCCAGACCAAAAATCAGGCCTGCGAATATAATCGGCGGAAAGATATCAAAACGATCCAGCCAACGTAGCTCTGGATATTTTGCCAGGTCTTTAACTCTTTGCTCCTGGGTTGGAAAGTTCTTTTTATTCAGGAACCACAGCATATGACTTTTTAGGAAGCCATGCCTTGGTGAGTGCGTATCCTCATCGGTGTCTGCATGAATATGATGATGACGGTGATGCGCAGCCCACCACAAAGGACCTCGCTGGGTAGCTGAGGCGCCCAAAAATCCGAACAGAGCTTGCACCCAACGGTGAGTCTTAAAGCTTTTGTGGGAGAAGTAACGGTGATAAAAAGCGGTGATGGCAAACATACGAATCATATAAGCTGCAATACAGACGATCACAGCCGCCCAGGACACGCCTGTAACAAACGCAAATAAGCATACTAAATGTAAACCGATATAGGGTATAACCCTTGGCCAATCGACGCCTTCTAATTGTTCTGGTTGACCTGTCTGGGTATTGATTTGACTGTTATCAAACCATTGTTTCATTTTCATATTCAAGCTGCCTGGCAATTTCCCTTATCCTAGGTTTATTGCTGTGAAATCCGTGTGAATCATTCTTATCCAATTGCCTATTCTTCTTCACAAAATCTTTACGAGCTGAGGAGTAAAGTGGCACCATGGTTTCACTTTATCAGTGCTATATGAAAGTTTCCCGTTATTTAGTGTACTTTGCTATCGCCTTAACTTTTTCGGGCTGTAGCCATTCGAGGAGCGAGATGAATAATCAGCGCGTAGAAGATTTTTTACAGGTTGCCAGCACAATGCCACCAACCGAGACTGTTGAATCGCCGGACAAGGCTTTTTTAACTCTTTTTGGTGATTTTAAAGCCGGCACTAAAGAAGATATCATTCGTCAATTATACGCCGATACTTTCTACTTTAATGATACCTTCAAGACTTTTGGCCATATCGACGAACTACTCAAGTACATGCCTGAAACTGCGGATGCCACAGAGCTTACTACTGTGGAGATTATTGACGTAGCCAAATCAGATACAGACTATTATCTGCGTTGGGTAATGCATATGAAATTCTCCGCAGCCGGCAAAAAAATTGATTCTAAATCGATTGGCATGACCCAGCTTCGTTTTAACGAAGAGGGTAAGATCATCCTCCACCAGGACTACTGGGATGGAGCCGAAGGCTTTTATTCTCGTTTACCAATAGTCGGATTTTTTGTTAATTATGTCCAAAGTCGCCTATAAGCGTTCAAAACTATCACCACTCCTGAGCAACCTTGGGTGGCTGTTGGTTGGCATTTCGCTGTTAATTACATCGCCCTTAGCTCGGGCTAAACTTGAGCCAAGCGTTCGCTACCAACAAACCAACTACCAGCTATGCGCACAACAAAGAGTAACCAAGGCCCTTTTCTTTGACGTGGTTGACGTGGGTGTTTACTACCCCAATTGTCAGCATGCAGAGAATATATTTGATTCACAGCCCAAGCTTTTGCGCTTTTCCTACCTGCGTGAGGTTGAAGGCATTCAGTTCACTGAAGGCGCGGATGATTTTCTGAAAGATAATCTGACCGACACAGAGAAAGAAGCGTGCCTGGGTGCCTTTAAAGACTTTAATACCATTTACAAAGATGTTGCAGACGGCGATTATTATGACCTGTTTGTCACTCCAGACCAGGGCATAAATCTGCAGCTTAATCAGTCCCAGTTAGCCGAACTCAATCAGGCCGAATGTGCAGTGCCTTATCTCAACATCTGGTTCGGTTCAGAATCTATGGATGATGACTTTAGCGAGTTGCAGGACAAACTCAAATCCCTTAATTAACTCTCCATACATAAACGCTTAGCTCAGCAGTTCCAGTGCAGCCTTTCTTGCTTCTTTGTAATTAATGATGGGATCAGGGTATCCTAGATCTTTACGTTGCTGACTCGTTGGGAAGTGAATATCTTTATCGCTCAAACCTGCCAGCTCAGGCACTAACTTCCGAATAAACTTCCCTTCCGGATCAAACCGTTGCGACTGAGTAATAGGACTCATGATTCTGAAATAGGGGGCACCATCGGCACCGGTCGATGAACACCACTGCCAGCCGCCATTGTTTGACGCAAAATCTCCATCGATCAGTTGACGCATAAAAAAGGCTTCCCCTTCTCGCCAATCAATCAGGCACAGCTTGTTTAAAAACATGGCCACGTTCATGCGTAAACGATTATGCATCCAACCAGTTTGCAGCAGCTGTCGCATCGCTGCATCAATTAGCGGAAAGCCGGTTTCACCTTTGCACCACTTAGCAAACAACTCATGTTGACCATTCCAAACCTCTTTGGCATCACTTTTGAAAGGCTGGTGGTGACTTATTTGTGGATTATCAATGATAATCTGACGGTAAAACTCACGCCAGATTATTTCTGATAACCAGGTGTCTTGATAGAAAGCTTCCTGATCTCCTTCATGCCACTCTAGCAATGCTTCTATACACTTCCTGGCTGAAATCGCCCCAACCGCCAAATAGGGTGACAGCATACTGGTTCCTTTAACTGAGGGAATATCCCTGCGTTCCTTGTAATAGCTAGCTTTTGGCAAGAACTCATTCAATGTATCACGCGCAGCCTTTTCGCCTGCTGGCCACAAGTCCTTTCTATAATCATGTCCGAAGTCACAATCGTACTGCTGTTCAATCTTGTAATTCTGTTTATCAGGGGCAGGAAGAGACGACATGCCTTGTGTCTTATGAAACTCAATCCAGGCTTTTTTATAGGGAGTAAACACTTTGTAAGGCTCACCCTTACCCGTGCTGACACTATTCGGCGGAATAATCACATCACCATCGAAGCGTTTCACTTTCAATCCTTTTGCCTGTAACTGCTGTTCCAATTGGTCGTCGCGCTTCTTTTCATTCAATGGATATTCGTTATTAAAGTAAACCCCATCAGCATTAACTTCTTCGACTAACTGTTCTATTTTCTCCACTGACTGCTGATAGTCTGTCACCTGAAAACTGTGCAACGGAATGTTCAACTTATTAAGCTGCTTTCTCAATTCTTTAACCGTATCATTGATAAAGCCAACCTTGCACGGAGCATCATTATGCGCCACTCGTTGCTCAACGGGTTCAAGGTAGATGCCTATCACGACACCCTGTTCTGCAGCATAAAAAAGAGCAGGGTTATCGCCCACTCTTAGATCATTTCTAAACCAGACTAAGTGAATATCCTTGCTCATAGAACCGTACTCATAAATAGTTTCGCAATCCCAGCTCTAAAGGATGAGGATCAAGATAAGCCTGTTGCTTAATATAGTCAGAGCCAAATTGTGTCAGGTAATGATTAATCAAGGTGACAGGAACAACCAATGTGACCAAGCCTTTTCGATATTGCTCGATAACTTTCACCAACTCCTGCTTAGCGGCAGAAGTCAGATCTCGCTTTAAATAACCCAGAATATGATAAAGCACATTGGTATGTGACTTGCTGGATGCTACCTTCTTTAGAGTCTGCATCAACTTATCTTCGTATTCTTTTAACAGCTCAGTTATTTCTCTTTGTTCAGTATTTGCTACCAGGCGACCAAGCTCTTTATAAGCCTGATAGCTATGTGCCATCACCAGGTACTTGTAGCGGCTATGGAATTCAATCAATTTCTTTATACTAGGCTGACTTAATACCGATTGCTTCCAATCATGATAAGCAAATACTCGGGTAATAAAATTCTCGCGCAACTTGGGATCCTGTAAACGCCCTTCTTCTTCCACCGGCAGGTTAGGATGCAGTTTCATAATTTCATCAATATAAACACCACGAAAGGATTCACCAGCGGGGTTACCGTTCTCGTGATAGACCTTAACCCGCTCCATACCGCAGCTTGGCGAATTGCGAATTACAATATAGCCACAAGCGTCATGAATTCTTGGCATAGTTTTGTGGGCATAGTCACGCAACTCATCAGTCACATCCAGACTATGGTCATCGACTTTTCTGACTCGAATATCATCACCCATCCTGACTAAGTGGATCGGTGGCCTTGGTGTCGGCAAACCAATCCCCATTTCAGGACACACTGGCGTGTACTCAAACCAGTCGCTGAGTACATTCAAACAGTATTTGGATTGCTTATGCCCACCATCAAATCGAACTTTATTGCCAAGCAGGCACGAGCTGATCGCTATCTTAATTTTGCTCATTTTTAAATTATTGTTAACTCCGTGTGAAGAGCTCGTGAAAAACCGAAACTTCTCCACGTCTTTTTCACAAGCTCGAAATTAAATTATTTTCTTCATGATGCTAACAGGAGAGATTGCCATGAAGTTAAAATACTTTTTAATACCTTTTTTAGTGCTTCCCTTGATCGCATGTAACGATGATGACGACAATGACCCGATTGAAGAGATGATGCCACAGAGCTTCAAGGTTCAAGTTGTTCATGCCTCCCAAGACTCACCTAATGTTAATGTTTCCGTTAACGGTTCAGAGACTTTGTCAGACGTTACCTATAAACAGGCTTCTTCACGTTTAACCTTAGATGAAGGTACCTATAGTCTGCAAGTTGACGGCATAACACCAAACGGTAATGCAACTGTCATCGGCCCCCTAGATGTCAACTTTGCACCTGATCAGTTATACACCGTACTGGCGGTCAATCAAACGGCCTCGATTGAACCACTGGTGATTAACCAGGCTGACTTTACCCCCGCTGATGGTGAATTAACGGTACAAGTTATCCATGCGGCATCGAATGCGCCAACTGTTGATATTTATTTAACCGCTCCAGGTGCTGACATTTCTGATACTGCACCCACCACAACATTAAGTTTCAAAGATACTTTATCAGCGACTGATATTCCAGCTGGTGATTACCAAATACGTGTTACCCCTACTGGTGACGGTACTGTTGTTTTTGATAGCGGAACTATCAGCTTACCTGCCGGAGTATTACTCAATGTTGCAGCCGTAGCTAATACCACAACTGGCGACAGCCCAATCAGTTTGCTCGCTATTACTGATGAGGGTGCAACTGAGATCCTCGACGTGAACTCACCGGCTGATTTCCGTGTTTTCCATGTCTCCGCTGATGCCCCAAATGTTGATGTAGTAGTCAATGATGATTTTGCCAATCCAGTAGTGACTGATTTAGCCTTCCCTGATTTTACGGGTTACCTATCGGTACCAGAAGCGACCTATAATGCTAAAGTTGTTCCAACAGGAGCTAATACACCTGTTGTAATTGACGCTGATTTAGCACTTGAAGCAGGCGCTTCCTACTCAGTTTTGGCAGTGAATGATTTGGCTAACATTGAGCCATTAGTTTTAGCAGATACTCGCCGTACTATATCTACCGAAGCACAACTGCGAATAGTCCATGGTTCACCAGCGGCTGGCGCAGTGGATATTTATCTAGTCGCGCCGGGTACTGACGTCAATGACGTTGCTCCAACCCTAAGCAACGTTCCATTCAAAGCTGAAACAGGTTACCTGTCAGTAGCCGAAGGTGATTATGATGTAGTGGTTACTCCTACTGGTAGTAAAACCCCAGCCATAGGTCCCGCTGCAATCAATTTATCTAACGGTGGCATCTACACTATTGTTGCGCGTGACAATGCAGGTGGCGGTGCACCACTGAATGTCATTCTTACAGATGACTTTGCCATTCAATAAGTCACAACCAGTAGATACAAAAAAGGCCTCATCTGAGGCCTTTTTCTTTTACTTGAGCTAACTAAAGATATAAAACCTCAGCAATCTCATATTCAACACTACCTTTTGGCGTTTGAATATTTGCGATATCACCTTCTTCCTTCCCGATCAATCCGCGCGCAATTGGCGAGTTAATGGAAAGTTTATTTTTCTTAATATCAGCCTCATCGTCACCAACAATTTTGTACTGAACTTCATCAGCATTGTTGTCATCCATATTGATAAGAATAACAGTTGAGCCAAAAATAACCTTGCCGTTGTTGCTTATTTTAGTAACGTCGACAATTTGTGAGTTTGACAATTTAGCTTCAATTTCCTGAATACGTCCTTCAATGAAACCTTGTTGCTCACGCGCCGCATGATATTCCGCATTTTCTTTCAGATCACCATGCTCACGCGCTTCAGCGATGGCCGCAACAACTTGCGGCCTTTTCACTTTTTTCAGCTCATTTAACTCAGTCTGTAACGCTTCCGCGCCTTCGACTGTCATAGGAACTCGATTCATCGCTCATCAACCTGTGTGTGTAGTTCTTGCACTGAGTAAATCTGGCTACGACCATTCTCCTTCATCGCTGCACAAGATGCCACAGCTCCCGCCAGGGTAGTGGTGTATGGCACTTTATGCTGCAGAGCGCTACGACGAATTAGGAATGAGTCAGCAATCGCCTGTTTACCTTCAGTGGTATTAATAATGTAATCCACTTCACCGTTTTTAATATAGTCAACAATGTGTGGACGACCTTCAAACATCTTGTTGATGCGCTGACATGGAATACCCGCTTCACGAATCGCTCGTGCCGTTCCGCCCGTCGCTAACAACTCAAAACCTTGTTCAGCCAATGAACGAGCTACTGCCGCCAGACCATTTCGATCCGCTTCGCGAACGCTGATAATCACTTGCCCGGAATCCGGTACCGCCTGGCCACCACCCAGCTTTGCTTTGTAGAAAGCATCACCAAATGTTTTGCCAACCCCCATCGCTTCACCGGTTGATTTCATCTCAGGGCCAAGGATTGGGTCAGAACCCGGGAACTTGTTGAATGGGAAGACTGGCTCTTTAACAGAGAAGTAGCGCGGAATGATTTCTTTAGTGAAACCTGTCTCAGCCAATGTTTTGCCGGCCATCACAGACGCTGCCACTTTCGCCATTGGCGTACCGGTTGCCTTAGATACAAATGGTACCGTACGCGATGCCCGTGGGTTCACTTCAAGAATGAATATTCTCTCACCTTGAATGGCGAACTGAGCGTTCATTAAACCGCGAACTTTAAGTTCTTTAGCCATCACCAACATCTGGCGACGCAATTCATCCTGCACTTCTTTGCTCAGGCTAAATGGAGGAATCGAACAGGCTGAATCACCAGAGTGAACACCCGCTTGCTCAATATGCTCCATGATGCCGCCAATCAGAATATTCTGACCATCAAAAATAGCATCCACATCGACTTCAATTGCATCATCCAGGAAGCGATCAAGCAATACTGGTGACTCGTTCGAAACGCTCACCGCATCGTTCATGTAGCGACGCAATTCTTCTTCGTTATAAACGATTTCCATCGCGCGTCCGCCTAGTACGTAAGAAGGACGAACCACTAATGGATAACCAATTTCTTCGGCTAAACGCACACCTTCTTCCATGTTACGCGCTGTGCGGTTTGGTGGCTGCAATAAGCCTAAACGGTTAATCGCACGTTGGAAACGCTCACGGTCTTCTGCACGGTCAATTGCATCCGGTGACGTACCAATAATTGGTACCCCAGCAGCTTCCAGATCACGCGCCAGTTTCAATGGTGTCTGACCACCATAATGAACAATCACGCCTTTCGGCTTTTCAATATCGACAATCGCCAACACATCTTCGAGTGTTAATGGCTCGAAATACAGGCGATCGGAGGTATCGTAATCAGTCGAAACCGTCTCTGGGTTACAGTTAACCATGATGGTTTCGTAACCATCTTCACGCATCGCAAAGGCCGCATGAACACAGCAGTAGTCAAACTCAATACCTTGACCGATACGGTTTGGACCACCACCTAAAATCATGATCTTGTCGCGGTCAGTCGGATTCGCTTCGCACTCTTCTTCATAGGTTGAGTACATATACGCCGTGCTGGTAGCGAACTCTGCCGCACAGGTATCTACTCGCTTGAATACTGGAAGCACACCAAGCTCTTTACGCAGTTTACGAATTTCTTTTTCGCTAGAGGCAAAGATATCGGCCAATCTTTGATCCGAAAAACCTTTGCGCTTAATGTGGCGCATCAGAATTTCGTTCAAATCTGAGAAAGATTTACCTTTTAAGTTTTCTTCGATTTGGATGATTTCTTGAATTTGAATCAAGAACCATTTATCAATTCCAGTCAATTCAAACACTTCATCCAATGACCAACCTTTACGGAAGGCATCGCCGATGTACCAGATACGATCTGAGCCTGGAACACGCAGGTTCTGGCGCAGGGTATCAACCCAGTTGTCGTCATCATCGGCCAGCTTTGGTTCGAAGCCAGAAGAACCGACTTCCAGGCCACGCATTGCTTTATGCAATGATTCCTGGAAGTTACGGCCTATAGCCATCACCTCACCCACCGATTTCATCTGGGTAGTTAAGGTTTTATCAACATTCGGGAATTTTTCAAAGTTGAAGCGAGGAATTTTGGTGACTACATAGTCAATGCTTGGCTCAAACGAGGCAGGTGTTTTACCGCCGGTAATTTCGTTTTGAAGTTCGTCCAAGGTATAACCAACCGCCAGTTTCGCTGCCACTTTTGCAATCGGGAAGCCGGTTGCCTTAGAGGCCAGCGCTGATGAACGTGATACACGCGGGTTCATTTCAATAATGGTCATGCGACCATTTTCAGGATTAATCGCAAACTGAACGTTTGAACCACCGGTTTCAACACCAATCTCACGCAATACCGCAAGCGATGCATTACGCATGCGCTGATATTCTTTATCGGTCAGAGTTTGCGCTGGTGCAACCGTAATCGAGTCACCAGTATGCACGCCCATCGGGTCGAAGTTTTCGATAGAACAGATAATGATGCAGTTGTCGTTCTTATCACGAACAACCTCCATCTCATACTCTTTCCAACCGATTAATGATTCATCAATCAACAACTCATTAGTTGGCGACAAATCCAATCCGCGCAAACAGATTTCTTCAAATTCTTCTTTATTGTAAGCGATACCACCACCGGTACCACCCATGGTAAAGGAAGGACGGATAATACAAGGGAAGCCGACTTCTTTTTGGACCTTCCAGGCATCTTCAAGGCTGTGTGCAACCTGCTGACGCGGCTGGTCAAGACCAATTTTTGACATCGCTTTAGCAAATAACTCACGGTCTTCTGCTTTGTCGATAGCTTCGCGAGTCGCGCCAATCATTTCCACGCCGTGGATTTCTAAAACGCCACGTGAGGCCAGATCAAGCGCACAGTTCAATGCAGTCTGACCACCCATGGTGGGTAGAATCGCGTCTGGCTTTTCCTTTTCGATAATTTTCGCAACCACTTCCCACTGAATCGGCTCGATGTAGGTCACATCTGCCATATTAGGGTCAGTCATAATAGTTGCCGGGTTAGAGTTCACCAGAATGACTCGGAAACCCTCTTCACGCAAAGCCTTACAGGCCTGAGCGCCGGAATAGTCGAATTCGCAGGCCTGACCAATAATGATTGGGCCAGCGCCTAAAATCAGAATACTCTTTATATCAGTACGTTTTGGCATGTCTCAATCGTCTCCTAAGCTTTGTGTTGTTCCATCAATTCAATGAAGTGGTCGAACAATGGTGCAGCATCGTGTGGACCGGGACTTGCTTCAGGGTGACCCTGGAAGCTAAACGCAGGTTTATCCGTACGTTTGATACCCTGTAGGGTGCCATCGAATAGGGAACGATGAGTTGCTTTTAAATTATCCGGTAACGATTTCTCGTCTGCCGCAAAGCCGTGGTTCTGGCTGGTAATCATTACCGTGCCATCGGCTACGTCTTGCACAGGATGGTTGGCGCCGTGGTGGCCAAACTTCATCTTCGCCGTCTTGCCGCCGCTGGCCAAAGCCAACAACTGATGACCAAGACAGATACCGAATACTGGAATATTGGTTTCTAGAACTTCTTGAATCGCTTTAATGGCGTAATCGCATGGCTCCGGATCGCCTGGGCCATTGGATAGGAAAACACCATCAGGATTCATCGCCAGAACTTCGCTGGCAGGGGTCTGTGCTGGCACAACCGTTAAGTCACAACCGCGCTCAACCAGCATTCTCAAGATATTGTGTTTAGCGCCAAAATCGTAAGCAACGACTTTGAACTTTGCTTCTTTGAGTTTGCCGTAGCCTTCTTCTAAAGACCAGGTGCTGTCTTGCCATTGGTAGCTTTCCTTGGTGGAAACGACTTTAGCTAAGTCCATTCCTTTCAAGCCTGGGAATTCTTTAGCCAGCTCTAATGCTTTATCCGCATCCGGCGCTTCACCTGCAATGATACAACCACTCAAAGCACCTTTGTCACGCAAGATTCTGGTTAAGCGACGCGTATCAATATCAGCAATGGCAACTTTTTTATGACGCTTTAAATAGTCTGATAAAGACTCTTCGCTGCGATAATTGCTGTGTAATAAAGGAAGGTCTCGGATAATTAATGCTTCAGCCCAAATATTGGTCGATTCAACATCTTCGGAATTGGCACCGGTGTTACCGATGTGGGGATAAGTGAGGGTTACCATCTGCTTAGCGTAGGAAGGGTCAGTCAAAATCTCCTGATATCCTGTCATGGCGGTATTAAAAACCACCTCGCCTACTGCATGTCCTTCGTAACCGATTGAAACTCCATGGAAAACACTACCATCTTCAAGAACTAAAATGGCGGGCTGCTGGGCGGGTCTTAGCAGCTGTTGAGACTCTTGTTCTAACAAAGAAACCTCCATTTTTTTTAGGCGCAAAAAATTTGGGCTCAGAAATATGAGTCCAGCAAATTGTTCACTTAGTGGAATTTTGGCAAATTCTGCGCATTATAATGGAAATGGCTTTTGATGTCTATTTAAGCAGGGCTTGCTAATGAGATGAAGAGCTACGGCACCCTTCAGTCTAATGGTTATGATCAGTGTTTGTGACCCAGAAAAGAAAAAGGGCGGATAAACCGCCCATTTTCAATTGGCCTCATGCCCCTTAGGTGCTCCCTGCTACTTCCTTGTGTCACCATGTCCTTCGGTTAGATTTCCTTACGTGCGTCCCTTGCACACTTGTTAATCTACTCTTTTTTTTGCTAATAACAACAAGGCCTGACATAACGCCAGGCCTGCATAAAATATAAAACCCCTTATAAATCAATCAACTAGCTAAAATCTGTAGCGGAAAAAGCATATTATCTGACTGATTTCACGGCTCTAGACTACAGATCCTTGCGAGATCTCTTACAAGCACCATGGTCGATCTCGCACAAGCAATGCACATCTGGTTGAGCGTTTTTTGAACAATGCAGTTTTTAGGAGTTCTTGAGCCCTAAAACATCCTGCATATCATACATTCCAGCAGGTTTTCCCAACAGCCATTTAGCAGCTTCAATTGCTCCCTGCGCAAAACATTCCCTTGTTTGTGCTTCATGGCGTAGCGTGACCAGCTCACCATTTAAAGCAAACACTACTTCGTGAGTGCCGACTATGTCGCCCGCGCGCATTACTGAAAAACCAATGGCTCCAGACTCTCGCTCGCCAACTCCGTGACGCGCCCATTCAGCCACCTCATTCAAATCATACCCCTGAGTATCTGCCACAGCTTCGCCTAACGCCAGGGCTGTCCCTGATGGTGAGTCTTTCTTATATTTATGGTGAGCTTCGAAAATCTCGATGTCCGCTTTATCGCCGAGTAACTTGGTTGCTTGCTTGACCAGGGCCAACAAACTGTTGACGCCCAGACTATAGTTAGCGGCAAACACAATCGGAATCGATTGTGCAGCTTCACTAATTTTTCCCTTCTGCTCGTCGCTAAAGCCTGTAGTGCCTATTACAACCGGTGAGTTAGCACTTACCGCATGAGCCAAAGTTTCAATGGAATGATCCGGTAAACTAAAATCAATCAGAACCTTTCGCTCATTCAACGTGACCGATAAATCATCGCCCACAAAGACACCTTGCGGTTCCATACCCACCAGATAGCCAATATCCGTACCCAATTTTTTATGTTGCTCACGCGCCATGGCGCCGACAATTTCAACCTGGTTATCGTTAATAGCGACTTTCAGTAATTCCTGTCCCATTCGTCCGGTGCAGGCATTAATTACAATTGGAGTCATTTACAAGTTGTCCTATACATTCGTTCATTCTGTTAAGGCAAAGCGCCTTCTTCTTTTAATGTTTCTGCTATCTGTTCCGCTAACACGCGATAGCCTTGTGCGTTCAGGTGAATTTGATCCGACTTATACTTCTTAGTTTTCAATAAATCGGAAATCACTCCGCGCATGTAAGCAACATCATGCTCTTCAGCAAGTTCATCATAAAAGCCTGCCACCGATGAGAAAAGATTTTTCTCCGGAACACCCATCAATAACACCTGCACATGATGCTGTTTAGCAATATCAATCATCTGCGCCAGGTTTTGCTTGGTTTGGTTTTGATTCTGGTTGCGCAAAATATCATTGCCACCTTCCAGCAGAATCACCAGCTCAGGCTCATATTGCTCCAGCACATCTTCAAAACGTGCCAGCCCGCGATCCGTGGTTTCACCTGAAATCCCCGCATTAACCACTTCCAGTCCAGTGATAATGGCTAACTGGCTTGGGTAGCTGGCCGCTTCAGAGGCGCCAATCCCTTCAGTCAAACTATCACCAAAAGCCACAATGGTTGCGTTCGAACTTAACGGTTTTAGCTTTGGGTCACTGCAGGCAGTTAATAATAAACTGCCCACCAGCAATAGGGTTACATAGAGGTATTTCTTTAATTCAGCCATTAGGCTTCATCTCTCTTTTTCAGCAGCTTAACAAACCATACCACTAATAATGAGAATGAAATGGCGCCGAGGATCATCGCCATCACATCGCTACCAATCCAACCGGTACCTATACCATCCGGCTTTCTACCTTCAACAAAAGCCATGGCAGCAATCGCGACACCGAGCAAACCTTCACCACCAACGAAGCCACTGCCCAGCAAAATACCTTTCTCGCGGCGACTTTCTTTGACATCCTCTTTTTTGGTTTTTGACTCAACCCAATGGCGAATCAAACCACCAATTAGAATTGGCGTCATGGTTGAAAGTGGTAAATAAACACCTACCGCAAAAGGCAGCGAAGGAATTCTCACCAGCTCACAGACAATGGCAATACCAACTCCGATTGCCACCAGCACCCAAGGCAGGTTTTGTTCAAGCACGCCATCAATAACCAGCTTCATTAAAGTTGCTTGCGGCGCAGGTAACTCTTTACTGCCAAAGCCAAAGGTTTCCGCCAGTAACAAAACGGACAGACAAACAAATGTCGCTGAAGTCAAAACACCAATCAACTCAGCCATTTGTTGCTTACGTGGCGTTGCACCTAACAGGTAACCACTTTTTAAATCCTGCGAAGTATCACCCGAAATAGAAGCTGCAATGGCTACCACACACCCAACAATCAGAGTCGCCGCTTTACCGCTGGTATCAGTCCATCCCATGGCCAGGAAAATAGTCGCAGTACCCAGCAGGGCAGCGATGGTCATGCCTGAGGTTGGGTTTGAAGTCACCCCCACTAAACCAACAATACGTGCTGCCACTGTGACAAAAAAGAACGCAAAAACGGCAACACAGATAGCCGCTAGCAAGCGCGTATCAATGCCACCGACAGCGCCAAACACTCCCGGCACAAAAGTCAGCATTAGAATGACAGCCAATATGCCGAAGAATACCACTTTAATCGGTAAGTCCTGATGCGTTCTTGGCTCAACGGCTTTATGCTGCTTATCTTCATGAACTTCCTGTTCGACTGTTTTGGCAATCGTCTTGGCGCCAACTCTGAAGCTTTGAACCATCACCGGAACACTTTTGATTAAGGTGATAATACCTGCAGTGGCTACAGCACCCGCACCGATATAACGGACATAACGTGACCAGATTTCGCCGGTGGACATATCCGATATCAGTTTTACCGTTTCAGGAAAGAAAGGCGTCGTTTGTCCATCACCCCAGTAGGCAATGGCTGGAATAATAATAATTGCCGATAAAAGACCGCCGCCCACCATCACCCAGGCAATACGTGGTCCTAAGATGTAACCCACACCAAACAGAGCGGCGGACAGATCGATGCCGAGCACACCTTTTTTCAGGAAAGGAATTTTAAGGGCGGCATAATCAGGAATGACTTTAATCCATGAGGTCAGCGTTTTAAAAAGTGCCGCCACCCCCATGCCATAAAAAATGTACTTAGCTTTGTTGCCACCAACTTCATTGGCAACCAGTACTTCCGCACAGGCGGTGCCTTCCGGATAAGGTAACTTGCCATGCTCGCGCTCAATCAAAAATTTGCGTAGCGGAATCATAAACAGAATACCAATGACGCCACCACTCATTGCCAGAATTGTCATCTGCAACAAGTCAGGAGCAACTCCCCACATAAATAAGGCTGGCAAGGTGAAAATGACACCGCTGGCTAAGGAGCTGGATGCTGAACCCGTGGTTTGCGCGATATTGGTTTCAAGAATGGTGCTGCCGATTCCGAACTTGGATAGGATCTTAAAGACCGCTACTGCCATCACTGCTACTGGTATCGAGGTACTGATGGTTAGGCCTGCTCGTAGTCCCAGATAGGCATTGGCCGCGCCAAAAATAATCCCGAACAATATGCCCAGGCCAACCGCCTTAAAGGTAAACTCCGCCATATCTTCTTCAGCAGGAACATAGGGCTTATAGGTTTCGCCTTCTTTTAAAGGCACATAGGCGTTTGCGTCCAGCCCTTTTTTTATTTCAGTGGTCAATAGAAACTCCCCCAGTTTTTATCAGCAATATGCGCTATTAAATAGGGGGGGCATTCACCTGTCAAATTCTAACTCTTCGATCAGCGACTATGTTTCAAGACCTTTTGTGACTGCTTTTCGAGCTGCTTATAGCCTTCAGTAGTAACCCACTCAAGGAATCGTTGTGCTATCGGCGATAGCTGTTTGTTTTCCAAATAGCCCAGATACCATTGTGACCGTATCGGCAATCCCGTTACCGGAAGCACTGATAAGCCAGCGTCTTCACCATAAACCAAAGTATAGGCCGACAAAATTGATACTCCAAGATCCGACATCACCGAATGCCTGATAGCCTCATTACTTTCGATGATCATTCGGGTATTGAGTGGTAGGTTTTTCTCCTCAAGAAATCGCTCGATAGCATAGCGCGTTCCCGAACCCTGCTCGCGTAAAAGAAACGGCAACTTAAAGAACTGTTGCAAACTGATGCGTTTTTTCTGAGTCAGCGGATGTTGGTTGTGGGCAATGGCCACTAGCGGATTATCAAGGAACTTGATCGTCACCAAATCAATCTCTTTGGGCGGATAGGTGAACACATAGAAGTCGTCCTGATTGTCTTTCATCCGATCAATAATTTGCTGTCGGTTACCCACGCTGAAATTCACTTCCACATTCGGATACAGCTTACAAAATTCGCCTAATAAATGCGGAATAAAATACTTCGCTGTACTGACTACCGCGATGCGCAACTTACCGGCCTCAAGTCCCTTTAATGCGCTCAAACGCATTTCAAGTTGGTCAAAACAATCGACCACATCTTTCGCTGTCTTCAAGACTTCCAAACCGGCATCTGTAAACTGTAGCTTTTTACCATGCTGCTGATACAGCGGCATACCAATCTTATCGGTTAGATTCTTCAACTGCATCGAAACCGTCGGTTGCGTGAGGTACAAAGCCTCCGAGGCAGCAGTGACCGAGCCGTGCTCTCTTAAAGCCAGCAAGATCTGTAATTGGCGCAATGTTCCTATCGAAGCCATATAGATAATCCTCTATACAAACCTTAAATAAAATCGATTATACACTAACCGCAAGATTCTTATAATAGCGCCCAAATCTACCAACCCAATTGACACAATGTCGCTAAATCGTACTCAAGCTTTTGAACTGTTCACTTCATTAATGATTACACTTATTGGTTGCTGCCTGGCCTATTTTGGATACAGCAGCTGGATGCTTGCCATAACAGGTGCAGCCCTATTTGTATTAAGCATTAGCCGAGTATTGCGCCGAATCATCCGCAGGAATAATACTGGTGAGGCCCAGCATGCAAATTGATATCGTTGTTGTCTTTTTTCTGCTGGGTTTTATAGCGACCTTCCTCAAATCGGATATTGATTTTCCGGAAGGTATGTATAAAGGATTGGTACTATTTCTCTTATTGGCTATTGGTCTTAAAGGTGGCGCGGCTCTGGAGCAGTACTTTTCAGCCAGCCTTATTATTCAGGTCGTAGCCGTACTGGCTTTTGGTTTTATTCTTCCCTTGATCGCTTACCCGCTACTGCGTTACTTCGGTCTGCTGGATCGCATTAATGCAGCCAATATTGCCGCCCATTACGGTTCGGTCAGTGTTGCCACTTATGCGGTGGCGGTCGCTTTTCTGGAAAGCAAAGACATTGAATACGAAGCATACTTTCCGCTGTTCGTTGCCATCCTCGAAGCACCCGCCATTGCAGTTGGTATTTTATTGGCAAAACAGCGCAACAGCTCATTAAACCTCAAGGGCCTGCTCCATGAGTCGCTTTTAAACCAAGGGGTATTGCTTCTATTTGGCGGCGTTATCATTGGCTGGTTAGCCGGGCCACAACAGATGGCTTCTATTGCTCCGCTTTTTAAAGATTTATTCCATGGCTCACTAGCCTTATTCCTGCTGGCAATGGGTCAAATTGCTGCTCGTCAGAGCAAGCATCTCATTGAGTACGGAACCTTCATTGCAACCTTTGGCATCTTGATGCCATTAATCGGCGGCCTGCTCGGCGGCTTATTAGCCTGGTCATTCGGCTTAAGCGAGGGGGGCACATTATTGTTAACGACGCTCGGCGCCAGCTGTTCTTATATTGCTGTACCGGCAGCCATGTCGGTGGCGCTACCACAAGCCAACCAGGGAATTGCCATTACAGCATCCTTAGGTGTGACCTTCCCATTCAATGTTCTGGTTGGTATCCCTTTGTATTACAGCCTTATTCATAAATTACTTTTTAGTTAGGAGATTACTATGAGCTCTTCTCAAATCAGACCTAAAGTAAGCATCATCATGGGCTCACAGTCCGATTGGAGCAGTATGCAACATGCCACCACGGTACTTGATGAGCTTGGTGTTGCTTACGAGACCAAGATTGTCTCTGCTCACCGCACTCCCAATCGTCTTTATCAATTCTGTGAAGAAGCGGCTGAGCGCGGCATCGAAGTTATCATCGCTGGTGCTGGCGGCTCCGCTCACCTGGCCGGTATGGCGGCCGCCATGACCTGGCTACCAGTTATTGCCGTACCTATGTCAAGCAAACAGCTTAAAGGTATGGATAGTTTACTTTCAATGGTTCAGATGCCCAAAGGCGTTGCCGTCGCCTGCCAGGCGATAGGTGATGCGGGCGCTTTTAATGGCGGCTTACTTGCTGCCCAGATCCTGTCTCTACATAACCCATCTTTAAGAGAATCTCTGCAACAGTGGAGAGCTCAACAAACGGCTTCAGTTGCTGAGGAGGTTGCATCATGATTTCAAGCAATGTTATAGGTTTACTTAATTCACAAAGCTACAAGGTAGCCGTCATTGGCGCCGGACAATTAGCAAGAATGATGGCACTGGAAGGGATCTCAATGGGCCACAGCTTTTCGTTTCTGTGTTCCGAGCAGGATGACTCCTCGCCAGTTGAAGGGCTTGGTCACCTGGTTAAAACTGACTTGTCGCAGTTATCCGCCGAAGAAATTTATCTGCTACTCGGCAAACCTCATGTCATCACTGTTGAAAAAGAGGATGTTAATGTTGAGCTGCTCAAAGCATTGAATGAGCATTGTGACGTTCATCCAAATCCTGAAGCCATTGCCGTGTCGCAAAATCGCAAAGATGAAAAGCGCTTTGTTGAGTCGCTCGGTTTTGCCGTTGCACCGTGGGCTTCTGCCGATCACGTGGAAGCATTAATGGAGGCCGGCATCAAACTCGGCTGGCCGATGCTTATCAAACGTTGCTCCACAGGTTATGACGGCAAAGGTCAATGGCGGGTCAATAATCTTCAGGAGGCGTGCAAAGTTCTGGAGCAGGCTAAACCGACTGATAAATTCATCGCCGAAAAATTGCTTAACTTTACTAAAGAAGTGTCGATCATTTCGGCACGTGATCTGCATGGCAATATTATTCATTACAGCTTGACCGAGAATGTGCATAAAGACGGCATCCTACATTATAGCTACTCTCCCGCAAAAGAGATCAGCGAGAAACTGGACGCACAGGCACGCGAAATAGCAACCGCCATGCTTGAGGAGTTGAACTATGTGGGCGTGTTAGCCATTGAGTTCTTCTTGGTTGATGAGCAGTTGTTAATCAATGAAATTGCACCTCGCGTACATAACAGTGGCCATTGGACGCAGATTGGCTGCAACTACTCGCAGTTCCTCAATCACATTCGAGCCATCAGTGGTCGCGCTGTAGCCAGTGCTCCTAACAAAGGCTTCTCTGCCATGATAAACCTATTAGGACAGGCATCAGCCGACAAACAACTGCTCGATAAAGAGCTACAGATTCATTGGTACAACAAGTCCATTAAACCTAATCGCAAGGTAGGCCACATTAATATCAATGATCAGGAAGCGTCAAAGGTTGAGTCTAAACTGCACCAAACTTTGTTGGATATCAACAAGCCCGACAATCCACTAAGCCAAGCTGGTTAATCGTTTGGTCTTCAGATGATAGGCAGAAAAAAAGCCCGCACCTATCAATACCCGATTAGTTAAGGCTAAATCTTGTCATCCCGCGGCTTGACCGCGGGATCCAGTGACTTTTATAGTGTGTTAAAAGACTATGGATTCCCCAGTCCAGCTGGGGAATGACAAAAAAAATACCGCTCACTTTCTTAAGTGAACGGTATTACATAAATGCGGGCTTTCCAATTTCATTCCAGGTGTTAACCGGTCATGTTTTCCCAGAATTTTTTGACTCCGTCGAACCAGCCTTTTTCTTTCGGACTGTTTTTGCCGCTGGCTAATGTCTCACCAAATTGCTTAAGCAACTCTTTTTGCTCCTTGCCTAAACTGACCGGAGTTTCGATAACCACACGACACATCAAGTCACCGGTGTATCCCGCACGCATAGCTTTAACGCCTTTGCCTTTTAAGCGGAACATTTTGCCAGTTTGAGTTTCCGCTGGAATTTTTAGTGAAACACGCCCTTCCAATGTGGGAACTTCTATTTCGCCACCGAGCGCAGCAGCCACAAAATTAACCGGTACTTCGCAATA
>JAPHRL010000052.1 GCA_026195755.1 Kangiella sp.
TCTTGCGTTGATCTGACTTTCGAAGCAGGTCGCGACACTACAGCCGAAGAAATTAATGAAATCGTCAAAAAAGCAGCAGACGGTCATGTACTGTGCTACAACGACGAACCATTGGTTTCAGTAGACTTCAACCATAGCCCAGCATCATCAACCTTCGATGCCGGTCTGACTCGCGTACAAGACGGTAACTTCGTGAAAGTTGTGACCTGGTACGATAATGAGTGGGGTTTCTCGAACAGAATGTTGGATGTTGCCATCAAGATGATGAGCGTCTAAGCAGTCTTTTTGTTTTTATGCTTTGTTGCCTGTCATTTTTATCGTGATTATGTACTTTAGTACACCGCACACTCTAAAAATGACAGGCGCCTCGCCTAAAATCAAAAATCCTAGCTTAGATTAGTAGTCTTTTTGTCGTAATACTCGAATCTAAGCTATCCAGAGTACTAATTCTGGAAGGTATTATCTTTTGTAGGGTGCGTCGTGACGCACCGTTTGTGTTTTTAAAGGCTGGGAACCATTACCCAGATAACCAATTTACCATGAATGGTTTAAGACTATGAATGTGTTGAAAATGTCTGATCTGGATCTTCAGGGAAAGCGCGTTTTAATTCGTGAAGATCTCAATGTGCCGGTGAAAGACGGCAAAATTTCCAGCGATGTTCGCATTCAGGCGGCATTGCCGACCATTAAGCTGGCTTTGGAAAAAGGCGCTAAACTGATGGTGATGTCGCACCGTGGTCGTCCGACTGAAGGTGTGCTGACTAAAAACGATTCTATGCAAATCGTGGCGGATTATTTAAACGATGTTTTGGATGTTCCGGTGCGTTTGGTGACTGAATATTTAAATGGCGTGGAAGTTAACCAGGGCGAAGTGGTTTTATTCGAGAACGTTCGTTGTAACGTTGGCGAAAAAGCCAATGATGATCGCCTTGCAAAAATGTACGCTGAGTTATGTGATGTGTTTGTTCATGATGCATTCGGTACTGCGCATCGTGCGCAGGCCTCCACTCATGGCGTTGCTAAGTTTGCCCCTGTTGCCTGCGCAGGCCCATTGTTGGCCGGTGAGCTGGAAGCTTTAGGCAAAGCATTGGATAATCCGGCACGTCCTATGGTGGCGATTGTGGGTGGCTCTAAAGTTTCGACTAAGTTGACAGTTTTAGACTCGCTATCGCACATTGTTGATCAATTGATTGTCGGTGGCGGTATTGCCAATACTTTTATCGCTGCGACAGGCCACCCCGTGGGCAAGTCTTTGTACGAAGAAGACTTGATGCCGGAAGCTAAGCGTTTAATCGAACAGGCCCAATCGAAAGGTGGCGACATTCCGGTGCCGGTTGATGTGGTAACCGGTAAAGAGTTCGCAGAATCGGCAGCCGCGGAGACTAAGTCAGTTAATGATGTGGCAGAAGATGATATGATTTTCGATATTGGCCCACAGTCAGCCGAACATCTTGCCAAGATTCTAAAAGCAGCGAAAACTATCGTCTGGAATGGTCCAGTAGGTGTTTTCGAATTTGACCAGTTTGGTCACGGCACGGAAGTGATTGCTAAAGCAATTGCTGATAGTGATGCTTTCTCAATTGCGGGTGGTGGTGACACCATAGCGGCGGTTGATAAGTACGGCATTGCGGATAAGGTTTCATACATTTCAACTGGTGGTGGTGCTTTCCTTGAGTTCCTGGAAGGCAAAGAATTACCGGCAGTGGCAATCTTAGAAGAGCGAGCGAAAGGCTAGCTTTAAAAGACTGTCGAACAGGATCAAAGTTAAGGGGAAAGAAAATGGCTTTAATTACACTTCGCCAATTACTCGATCATGCAGCAGAGCATGATTATGGTATTCCGGCATTTAACGTAAACAACCTTGAACAGATGCGTGCTGTTATGCAGGCAGCGGATGAAACTGACAGTCCAGTGATCATTCAGGCTTCTGCGGGTGCTCGTAAATACGCGGGATCAAACTTCCTGCGCCACCTGATTTTGGCAGCAACCGAAGAGTTCCCGCATATCCCAATCTGTATGCACCAGGATCACGGTTCGTCACCAGCAGTGTGTCAGCAGTCAATCCAGCTTGGCTTCTCGTCAGTAATGATGGATGGCTCTTTGGAAGAAGACATGAAGACACCAGCGAGCTATGAGTACAACGTTCGCGTGACTAAATTAGCTACCGAAATGGCTCATGCTTGTGGTGTTTCTGTGGAAGGTGAGCTAGGTTGCCTGGGTTCACTTGAAACGGGCATGGCTGGTGAAGAAGACGGTTCAGGCGCAGAAGGCGTATTAAGTCATGACCAGCTATTAACCGATCCGGAAGAAGCAGCCCAATTTGTTAAAGATACAAAAGTGGATGCCCTGGCAATTGCTATCGGTACTTCACACGGTGCCTATAAATTTACCCGTCCACCAACAGGCGATGTTTTGGCAATTGAGCGCATTAAAGCCATTCATGAGCGGATTCCAGATACACACCTTGTCATGCACGGTTCTTCATCAGTGCCACAAGACTGGTTAGCGACCATCAATGAATACGGTGGTGACCTGGGTGAAACCTATGGTGTGCCGGTAGAAGAAATTCAGGAAGGCATCAAACATGGCGTTCGTAAAGTCAACATTGATACTGACTTACGATTAGCAGCAACAGGTGCGGTGCGCAAATTCTTGAAGCACAATCCCAAAGAATTTGATCCTCGTAAATATAACAAAGCAGCGCAAGACGCGATGCAGGCAATCTGTAAAGCACGTTATGAAGCATTTGGCACTGCCGGTAACGCTGGCAAAATCAAGGCTATCAATATGGAGCAGATGGCGCTTGATTACAAAGCCGGAAAGCTTGATCCTCGCGTTAAGTAATTCCATAGTAAATAAAAAGGCCAGCATTTGCTGGCCTTTTTTATGGTTGAAAACTAAAGTTAATAGAGTACCCGCGCTCGAATCGTTCCTTCAATTTCGCGCATTTTCTCTAGTGCGAAATGGCTTGATCCTTTATCTATATCTGTGACTACGTAACCAATATCACCTTGGGTTTGCAGGTATTGTGCAGAGATATTGATATTGTTATGCGACAAGATCTGGTTGATCTGCGACAGGATGCCGGGTTTGTTGTAGTGAATGTGTAAAACACGGTGGGTATTAACGTGTTCCGGCAAAGCAACTTGTGGGAAATTGACTGCTGAAACAGTCGAACCATTGTTGCTATATTTAATCATCTTTTCAGTCACTTCAATCGCGATATTTTCCTGCGCTTCCAGCGTTGAGCCACCGATATGCGGTGTTAATATGACATTGTCGAATTCGCGTAATGGTGACAGGAATTCTTCGGTATTGGATTTAGGTTCAGTCGGAAAGACGTCGATTGCAGCACCGAGTAGATGCTCTGTTCGTAAAGCTTCTGCCAACGCATTAATGTCCACTACGGTACCGCGTGAGGCATTGATTAAAATACTGCCAGGCTTCATGGCTACTAATTGTGCTTTGCCCATCATGCCTTTGGTTTGTGGCGTTTCTGGGACATGTAAAGTCACCACATCGGATTCGGCTAAAAGCTGGTCCAGGTCAGCAACCTGGCTGGCATTTCCAAGCGTTAACTTGGTTTCGATATCATAGAACTTAACCTGCATGCCAATTCCTTCAGCGAGAATGCCAAGCTGAGTACCGATATGACCGTAGCCTATAATCCCAAGGGTTTTACCGCGAGCTTCATTAGAGTTCTGAGCGGTTTTAAGCCATTGACCACGATGAGCTGCGGCATTTTTAGCAGGAATGCCACGTAGCAACATGATGATTTCACCCAGAACCAGCTCTGCTACACTGCGTGTGTTGGAATAAGGCGCATTAAAAACTGGAATGCCTTTATGTTGGGCGGCATTAAGATTGACTTGATTGGTGCCAATACAAAAACAACCAATAGCGACCAGTTTATTAGCTGTAGCTAGTACTTCTGGGGTAATTTGAGATCGTGAGCGAATACCCAGGAAATGACAATCTTGCAGTGCGTTTTTCAGTTCTGAGGCAGATAGCGCAGTTTTCAGGCTTTCTACCTGACCATAGCCATCTTGTCTGAACAATTGTTCTGCTTTAGGGTGGACTCCTTCGAGGAGTAGAACTTTTAGTTGTTGTTTATCGAATGATGTATTGGCCATCTTGAGTGATTCAGCGGTAAATAAGCAACGAAAGTCTATTAAAACAGATCCGATCAGCTTGTAAAAGTGGCTAATAGTTATTCGCTATAAATAACGGTCATAAGTGCAAAATAGGTGTCTAACAGAAGCATCTTTGCTACAATCTGCCGCCTTGTCGCAGTGGTGCGGCACTCTTGCACGATATAACGCATGATAGCAGAGCGTTACTATGGGCATAAGATTTAAGGAGACTTGCCGAGATGGCATACCAGACTAACATCGATAAAATGATAGGCTTGCTTAGCGAGACCTTATCGATTGATGCCGATCAGCTATCGGCTGACACTTTGTTGCTGGGCAATTTGCCAGAATTTGATTCGATGGCAATTGTTTCTATCCTGATGCAGATTGAAGACACCTTTGCTATCGAAATTTCGGATGATGAGCTGACGGGTGAGGTTTTTGAATCAGTCACAACCTTGACCGAGTTTGTGGAAGTGCAACAAGCAGCGACAGCTATATAGTCATATTTTATAGATAATTGATTTTTAAGGCCGAAAAGTAGCTTTTTCGGCCTTTTTCTTTTATAACAGCCCATAGACTCCAAACAAATACAGTAAGCAGGGAAATGGCCGCATTTATCGCCTGCATTGTTTTAGCAGGCCTGTTGTTCATGACTGTTCTATTCCGCTGGCGTGGAACAACGCTCGGCTGGCCGATCCTGCTGCTAGCGCTGACCTTTATTGGCTGGAGTGTTCTAAATCTTGTCGATACTGGCTTTGAACTCAATTACTGGATGATTGAATGGACGCGCTTGCTTGGCACTTATGTCGCGCTGGCTTTTTTCCTCTCCTATTTTTCGACTCACCATAAGCTATTAAACTTCACCATCTTGCTGTCCTTTGTTGGCTGGATTGTTTTTATAACGATCTATACTGATGATATGAAGCGAGTCATTAATCCGGCTATTGCAGGCTTTATTCTGCTGATGATGATGCAAATGATGGAGCGGGCGGGCAATGAGTTTGCAGAAACGCTAAGGGCAGAAATTTCAACCTTGGGCGGTGCATTGAGCATTGTGTTGATCTGGGATTTGCTGTCGATGTTGGTGCTAATGCTAAATTTGAACGCGGATGCGGAAGGGCTGGATGTATCGCGCGCCATTATTGGCAGTATCGCCTTGGCCTTTGGCTTGGTACACATTCAACGGATAGACCAATCGCGTCTGGATCTGGAAAATATTCAGCAAACTTACCGTCCACACAGCAGCCTAAATATCTTTGCAATTTTATGCTGGCTGGCAGTAGTGGGTTATATGCTAATCGGTGTGGCTTGGCAAAAACCGCTGTTTGGCTCGCTGGTTTTGGCAGCTTCAATGCTTATTTTTGTTTGGTTGGCTTACAAGAAAAAATTGTTCAGCCAACTTAAAATCATGTTTACCAAGCTGTTTGCAAGCTATAAGTACGATTATCGTGAAAGTTGGTTGGGCTTTAATCGAGCATTGGATGAAGCTAATGTGCAAGGAGACTTTTATCAACTATCCATTAAAGCTTTGGCTAATATTATTAGCAGCCCAGCGGGCAAGTTGTGGAATAGACGTGGTGACTTATTCATTTATACAGACAACTGGCAGTCTCCGCTAAGCTCACCTATGAATGGCGAATTGGCTTATCAGCTACCAATAGAACTAATTGATTTTATTGAACGCACCAACTGGGTAGTTGATATAAAAGAGTATCAAAATAATCAAAACGTCTATCAAGGGTTAAGGATTAATGCCAGCTCACCGTTGTTCCAGCAACATCAAATTTTTATTCCTCTGCGGCGCGGAGAGGAGCTTGTGGCAGTTGTGGGCTTACGTAGCAGCTACTCAAAGCCAAGCTTGAACTGGGAAGATCATGATTTACTCAAGGCTGCAGGCCAACAGATGGCAAGCTACCTGGCGCTCTTTGAAGCGACTACGCAGATTTATGAGCAAGAACAATTCGATGCTTTTAATCGCTTATCAGCTTTTGTGGTGCATGATTTAAAGAACGTTACGGCCCAGTTAGAGCTTATCACTCATAATGCCCATCGTTATCGTGATAATCCGGAGTTTGTGAATGATACATTTGAAACAGTGGCTAGCGCGACGCAGCGTTTGAACAAAATGCTAGAGCAGTTACAACGTAAACAGCTGCCGAAAAAAGAAATTTTGCAGGCTTACATCCCAGATGTTTTTGCTAAGTTCAAAGAAAACGCAAATCGCCTTAATTTGATTGGTGCAATCCCTGAATTAGAAGTATATGCCAATCAGGAGCAGCTTATAAATATTATTCAGCATTTGCACCAGAACGCGATTGATGCCAGTAAGGAGAATGATAGAATTCACCATCGCTTTGACCTGCTTGGCCAAGAGCTGCACTGGCATATCGTCGACAAAGGTAAAGGCATGGACGCAGACTTCGTACGCAAACAATTGTTCAAACCTTTTGCCACAACTAAAGGTAATGCGGGCATGGGGATAGGGGTTTATCAATGCCGCTATTTGCTCCAAAGCTTTGGTGGTGATTTAATAATACAAAGTGAACTAGGGAAAGGAACACGCTGCATTGTGATTTTGCAGACGTTGGCGCCCGGTGATTAACAATAAAGAGGACAGGATGGCACAATCAAATAAACCCGACTTATTAATTATTGAGGATGACAAAGGGCTGCAGAAGCAGCTCAAGTGGTCATTCGATCAGTATAACGTGATTCTTGCCGAAGACCGTGATAGTGCTTTGGTTGAGCTTAGACGTTATCAGCCGCAGGTTATTACTCTAGACCTGGGTTTACCGCCTGATCCTGCGAATGCTAGCGTTGGCCTAGAGTTACTGGAAGAAGTCCTTTCTCTATCGCCGACTAGTAAAGTGATTGTTGTAACGGGCAATGACCAGCGAGAAATTGCCATGCAGGCAGTCAATGCAGGTGCTTATGATTATTATCAGAAGCCAATTCAGCCTGAAGAGCTGACGTTAATCATCAAGCGTGCCTTTGAGTTGGCAAAATTAGAAGATGAGAATCGCCGCCATTTCCTACAACAAAAAGAAAGTTTCCATGGCATTATTGCAACTAGCCCGGAAATGATGGCTGTCTGTCAAAAAATCGAGAAAGTTGCACCCACCGACGTGAGTGTCTTATTGCTGGGTGACAGCGGTACTGGTAAAGAGTTGTTAGCTAGGGCGGTTCACGATATCAGTCCGCGCCGTAGTAAAAGTATGGTCGCCATCAATTGCGCAGCCATTCCCGATAATTTATTAGAAAGCGAGCTGTTTGGATACGAAGCAGGTGCATTTACCGGAGCCAATAAAACCACTATCGGCAAGATCGAATACGCCAATGGCGGAACCTTATTCCTCGATGAAATTGGCGATATGCCAATGGCTTTGCAAGCAAAACTGCTACGTTTCCTGCAAGAGCGAGTCGTTGAGCGTGTCGGAGGACGTGAGTCAATTCTGGTTGATGTCCGGATCGTTGCTGCTACTCATCAATCGCTTGAAGATCTGGTTAACGAAGGCAAATTTCGTGAAGACCTCTACTATAGACTTAGTGAAGTGGTACTGGAAATCCCTGCACTGGCAAAACGAAATGGTGATGTGGTATTAATTGCACGTGCATTGTTGGAAAAATTTAATCGCCAGTATTCCCGCAATATACGAGGCTTTTCTAAAGACGCAGTACAGGCAATGGAAGCTTATGCCTGGCCAGGTAATGTTCGTGAACTGGAAAATAAAATTAAAAGCGCCGTTGTGATGTCCGACAGCAACCAGATCACCGCAAAAGATTTGCAGATTGATGAAGCGCAACTGCGCGAAATGCCATTGAACCTACGTCAGGTTCGAGAAGCCGCCGAAACCCGCGCCATTCAACGCGCAATTGTATTGTCCGACGGCAATATTTCCCAGGCCGCAAAACTATTAGGCCTAACCAGACCAACCCTCTACAGCTTAATGGATAAGTACAGTATCAGTAGTTGAGGACTAAGTTGGTTAACAAAAAATTATTGATAACTCGGTTGTTTGGAACTAATAGTTAGACAATACCGGCTTGCTCCAATTACCCCTTAGAGTTAGCCGAGTGAAGAGAAGTTATAGCGTAAATTGGGAAGTGACCGAAGGAAATCCCTTTAGGGAGATGGCCAATTTAGCCACTTCGAAACAGGATGTTTCGTATTGGCGGCGCGTTTTAACTTTGATGAGCGAGGGTAGCCCGAAGGGCCTAACGAGGGTCTGCCCCATCGGGTACTGGGGTGTCATTCTTTTGCCTAGCCTTTTAACTCAATTAAGACAAATTTGTCTGGAACAAATTTGAACAGCGTCGATATTCGACGCTGGCTTTAGCGAAATACATCCTGTATTTCGTAAAAGTAGGTCGCCTAAAGGCGAAAAACAGAGATTAAATAATCACCAACTGACTCACCAACTGCCCAATACTCCCTGCCAGCAATATCAACAAACCTATAATCGCCATACCTAATAGCTGCTTTTGCTTGCTTTCTGTAACACCGCGCACTTCACTGTTAAGTTTGCGTAGCTTTCTTAAATAATCTAAACGCATGGCATTTTGGGCTGGTCTTTGGCGGTCTCGATTCTCGAAGACTTCGGCAAGATACACCTCATAACGTGAGCACTCTGTAAGCTTGTTGAACCCTTGAATTAATTTATAGGACAGCCAAATTAACATGCACAGGGCAAATACAATGACTACCAGAGAAAGTACTGAAAGATTGGATAGTTGCAGAAATTCTTGCCAACCAGCAACTGAGTCTGCAAGAGCCAAGAGGCAGCCGAACAGGTATAGCGGCAGAATTAACAGCCAGAACCAAGGCTTAAATTTTGATTGGGGAAGCTGCTGTGGGGGATTCTGAATATCGTCGTACATTGAGCTTATAAGGCAAATTCGTAAGGAAAGCAATTTTACCCATATTAAGCCCAAGGTTCTGAGAGTTCAGTCAAAAGTAGGTCGCCTAAAGGCAAAAGTCCCAACCTTATCGTGTCTTCGTTTCAACTTTGCCGTCTTTACCAAGCAACAAAACGTCAGCAGCTCTTTCAGCAAATAAACCATTAGTTACAACACCAACTATGTTATTCAATATGCGCTCAAGCTTGATGGGCTCATTGATAACGAGGCCATGGACATCAAGAATGACGTTGCCGTTGTCAGTGACAAAACCTGTGCGGTAAACCGGGTCGCCACCTAGCTTAACAATTTGGCGAGCGACGTAGCTACGCGCCATGGGGATGACTTCAATCGGTAACGGGAATTCACCCAGACGACGAACTAATTTAGATTCATCGGCGATACAGACAAACTGATCGGCTGCTGCTGCGATAATTTTTTCACGAGTCAGAGCGCCACCGCCACCTTTAATGAGTTCTAACAGATGATTCGATTCATCTGCGCCATCAACGTAGACTGGGAGCTTGCCCACTTCGTTGAGTTCGAAAACTTCAATACCGTGTTGTTTCAAGCGTTCTGTTGATGCTTCAGAGCTGGATACGGCACCTTTGATTTTGTGCTTGATGGTGGCAAGTGCGTCAATGAAGTAATTGACGGTTGAGCCTGTGCCCACGCCAACAATCGAGTCTTCAACCACATACTTTAGCGCGGCTTCACCAACGAGTTTCTTTAATTCGTCCTGTGTCATACTGGCTCCTATTGCTTTTCGATACTTAAGATAAAGTCCCATTCTTCCTTGGTGACCGGCATGATTGAAAGACGATTGCCTTTCTGTACCAGCTTCATGTCAGCAAGTTCAGTGTACTGTTTAAGCTCATCTAATGGTATTTCTCGCATCAAGTCACGTACATGCTTAACGTCTACCATATACCAGCGCGGATTGTCTGGGTTACTCTTGGGATCATAGTATTTCTGGTCTGGGTCAAAAGCCGTATGGTCAACATAACCTTCTTTAACCACTTCCATGATACCAACAATGGCTGGAGGTTTGCAGTTTGAATGATAGAAGAAGACTTTATCGCCCTTTTTCATTTCATCACGCATCATGTTGCGTGCCTGATAGTTGCGAACGCCATCCCAGTGGTCAGTTTTACTTGGCAGGGCCTTAAGGTGTTCAATACCGAAAACGTCCGGTTCAGACTTCATTAACCAATAGTTCATAGTGCTCTAGGCTTGTTGGTGACTAAAGCGCAAAGTATAAAGCATGAGCTATAAAATTGTTAGTTATGGCTTGGGGCTTAAGGTTGGTTTTGTGGGAGTTTTTGGTTTGCGATCAAATAGGCGATAGTTACTGGGGGTGATGACGGCGTCCATTTGGATGTCCCATTTCTCCTGCGGGATGTCGCGCACCTGTTGCAGGTTGTAGGCAAGGCCGATGAGTTTGGGCTGTTCTTGTTTGGGGATATTAGCTAGAACGGTGTCGTAGTAGCCGCCACCCATGCCAAGCCGATTACCTTTGAGATCAAATGCAACTAGTGGCATAAAGATGATATCCAGCTCACTGGGGCGAACGGCTTTGCTGATAGGTGAAGTGGGTTCGAGGATACCAAAGGCCCCTTCTTTGACAGACTCTTTGCCGGTATAGGGTAAAAACCACATGCCACGTTTCTTATTCGGATAGATCTTGGGGACGTAGCATTTTTTACCTAGCTTGAGGGCATATTCGATCATTGGTAAACAGCTGACTTCGCCACGAGTAGGCAGGTAAAAAGCTATGGTGTTGTGATCTTCAATGAGTTTGGCCTGTGAGGCGTGGCCGAGAAGTGCTAGAGCAGCGCGCTCCATAAAGGGTTTGGTCAGCGTCAAGCGTTCATGCTTAATTCTGGTTCGTAAATAATGTTTTTGAGCGACTGCTTCGTTCATTACGTCTAAAATTAAAACCCCGGACTGCCGTTGTAGGTAATAGCCCATGAACCCAAAGGTTCAGGGGGGAGTCCATGTAGAAGATCAGGCTTTCCGGTCGAAACGGACTTGCGCAACACTTCCATTGAGGAGTCCCAAGTAAAGTATTATCGGCTCGAGGACGGTCGCTACTGACGAACAGTCCAGGATGAGCCATTGTAACACACCCCTAATGTAATGTTTCAAGTTAAGCTTGGGTCCTTCCGGGTGTCAGTCTGCGAGAAAAGCGCTAACTGTCAGATATTTTTAACAAAAGTTAAAAGGAATATTTTTGCTATCCTGCTCGTGTACAACTTGTTTTTATCGTTATATTAAGAGTTTGTAAGTTCTATTTGTTCGCTGTGCTTTAAAGCCTGGTCAATTTTTTGACTCATATGGTTAAGCCTTTGTTCGATATCCTGTGCTTCATCACCATCTAGTGCTGGCGTATTGATCAGCTCATAGCTTAAGTTCAAAGCGGCCATAACGGCGATTCGTTCGAGACCTAGAACTTTGCCAGCTTCTCGAATTTCTTTCATGCGCTTATCCAGAAAACTCGCCGCCTGTAAAAGCTTCTGATGTTCGCTTTCAGGACTAGCGACCTGGAACTCTTTGCCCAAGATCGTAATGTTGATGGGTGTAGCTTTTGGTTTTGCCATATATTTATAAAAACCCTAGATGCAGCTTACATCGACTTTAGTCGAGAGATCATAATATCAATCTGCTTGCGTGCAGTTTCATTTTTGCCGTGCA
>JAPHRL010000221.1 GCA_026195755.1 Kangiella sp.
CGGCAACCCTATTTCGCACAGCATGTCACCGCAACTGCACCAGCAGTTTGCCAAGCAATTAGCTATTAATATTCAGTACGGGAAAATCTGCCCAACGGCAAAAGGCTTTAATCGTGTGCTCAACGACTTTTTTCAAAGCGGCGGTTATGGTCTGAATGTTACTGCACCGTTCAAACAGCAAGCATTCGAATACGCCACCATCGTCACTCAACGCGCGGATGATTCGCAAAGCGTTAATACCTTAGTGAAGACCAAAGAAGGTATCTTAGGCGACAGTACCGATGGCATTGGTTTTGTTAAAGATCTGCACCACAAGCAGCTCGACTTTAACAATAAACGCGCAGTCTTATTAGGTGCTGGCGGCGTGGCTCGTTGCATTGCGCAGGCTTTATTGCTCGATGGTTTTGAAGTCTATTTAATTAATCGTACACAGAGTAAAGCACAAGCCCTGGCCGATGCCCTACAACATCTTGGACCTATTCAAATTTATTCAAATGATATCGCTGTGGATTTGGTTGTTAACTCGGTTAGCTTTAATGCGGAACAATTTTTATCGCAGATAAGTTTCGATAACAACGCTGTCGCCTATGACTTAAACTACGGTGCAAAATCTGAAAGTTTTTTAACCGCTGCTAAGCAATATACTCAACAACAATTTGACGGTTTGGGTATGCTGATCGAACAAGGCGCAGAAGCTTTTGGTTTATGGACAGGGCAATATCCGAATACTACTTTGATATCTCTCTAGCAGATCTCTCTAGCAGATTTCTCTACTAAGATTTTTTGTAAAATCTTAATGATTTTACTCTTGTCGCTGGATTTATCTAATCATTGCCTTTAAGCTTTCTTACTTATTCATTATAGGGACATCATTATGTTTAAAACATTTTCTCTTTCTCTTATCGCTTTAGCAGCCCTTTCTTTTTCTTCTGCACAGGCATCGGAGTTATCCATCAATCCAGGCCTTTGGAAAACTACTACAACCACCAGCAATTCCTTTATGGATCAACCCCAAACTCTCACCACGGAAGAGTGCGTTACCGAGACCTCATTTAACCCAGAAGAAATGACCGAAGAATTAGGTGAATGTGAAGTTGTTAGAAATGATATTTCAGACAACACCTTAACCTTTGGCATGACCTGTAGTGCTGAAGGTAATGAAGTTACTGTGAATGGAGAATATACAGCAGAAGATGATACTGGGCATGGCACCATGGATATGAATATGTCGATGCAAGGTATGCAGATGGAAATTAATATGCAATGGACTTCTGAGCGTATTGGCGACTGTTAATTTGTTAGCCCATCACTTTCAATGAGCGTTATTTATAGAATTGATAACGCTCAGACCACATTTCTTATTAGCTTCCTAATACCGTTTATTCTTATATACCCGCATCTTTCATAAAAGCTATCATTGCCCTACGAACCTCTTCATCGGGAACTCCTTTAAAGGTCATACACATTCCGGGTAATAAAGATTCAGGCTTCGTTAACCATCCGTCCATGACTTCTTCGGTCCAAACAAAATCGGCTTCCTTCAGCGCTTTTGAATAATCGTAGTCTTCTAAAGCAGCTGCTTTTCGCCCAATAATACCCTCAAGGTGCGGCCCAAAACTCGATCCACTCTCAGCATTCATTTCGTGGCAACCACCACAGCGGAAACGAAAATATTTTGCCCCCTGAGTAATTAATTCTTTGGAGGAAGAACTAGTCGCAACAGAGCTGCTGCTCTTTTGTGTTTGTGATTCTTCCTGTGTTTGGTTGGCTGAGAGGGTGCAGCCTGACAACACTGTGAAGAACGTTAATATCAATATACCCTTTCTATTTTCTTTCATAATTCTAGCGCTATTATCCTGTCCATTATCATCAATTACTAACCAGATATGTCATTCCCGCGAAGGCGGGAATCCATTTGTTATCGATATAGATTTCTGCCTTCGCGGGAATGACAAACTTTAAACATTTGGATTATATTCTTTTTATTCACATCCATAAAAGAAACCACCCGCAGGTGGTTTCTTATCTTACCGTCAAATTACAGTTATGTAATTATTTTAGATCAAAACGATCATTGGTCATTACTTTGCTCCAGGCGGCAACGAAGTCGTTTACAAATTTCTCTTTCGAGTCACTTTGTGCATAGACTTCTGCGACTGCGCGAAGCTCTGAGTTTGAACCGAAGATCAGGTCAACTGGAGTGGCTGTCCACTTCACTTTTCCTGTTTTACGATCCTTACCTTCATACAAACCTTCTGTACCTTTTGCTTTCGACCATTGAGTGTCCATACTTAACAGGTTCACAAAAAAGTCATTGCTTAAGGTTCCAGGTTTTGCGGTAAAGACTCCGTGCTTAACGCCGCCAGTGTTGGCACCCAAGGCACGCATACCACCAACCAATACCGTCATTTCTGGTACGGTCAAGCCTAAGGTATCGGCTTTATCGACCATCATTTGTGCTGGTGATAAACGATTGTCTTTACCAAAGTAGTTTCGGAATGCATCTGCTTTTGGCTCAAGATACTGGACCGAATCCACTTCCGTCATTTCTGCTGTCGCATCGTTACGCCCAGGATAGAACGGAACTGTCACATCATAGCCTGCATCTTTGGCTGCTTTTTCAATGGCCGCTGCGCCACCCAAAACAATTACATCAGCTAAGGATACTTTCTTGCCACTCTTAAGGCTTTTGTTGAAGGCCTTGTGAATCGACTCAAGTTTCTTCAAAACTTTCGCTAGTTCTTTCGGATCGTTCACTGCCCAGCTTTTTTGTGGCGCTAAACGTAAGCGTGCACCGTTCGCTCCACCACGCATGTCAGTATTGCGGAAGGTTGCAGCTGATGCCCACGCAGTTCTGACCAATTGCTCTACGGTTAGACCTGAATCCAGAATCTCCTCTTTTAAATCAGCAATTTCTTCATCGTTGATCAAGGTGTAATCTACTTCAGGGATCGGGTCTTGCCAGCTAAGGTCTACGTTTGGTACCTCATTGCCTAAGTAGCGAGCTTTCGGCCCCATATCACGATGCGTTAACTTGAACCAGGCTTTAGCGAATGCTAGCTCAAACTCCTCTGGATTCTCGTGGAATCGCTTGGAGATTTTGCGGTACTCAGGATCAAACTTGAGCGACAAGTCAGTGGTAAACATGATAGGTGCATGACGCTTACCTTCAACGTGCGCATCAGGCACTAAGTTAGCAGCTTGACCGTCTTTGGGTATCCATTGAATCGCACCTGCTGGACTGCGAGTTTGTTCCCATTCAAAACCGAATAAATTATCAAAGTATTGAGTGGTAAATGCGATTGGGTTTACTGACCAGGCACCTTCTAAGCCACTGGTAATGGTGTCTTCAGCGTTACCTTTGCCACATTTATTTTCCCAACCCAGACCTTGATTCTCGATTGGTGCGCCGGCAGGATCAGGTCCAATACACTCATCGGGTTTGTGCGCACCATGCGCTTTACCAAAGGTGTGCCCCCCAGCAATCAAGGCAACCGTTTCTTCATCATTCATCGCCATACGGCCAAAGGTATCGCGAATGTCCTTGGCGGCCAGTAATGGATCAGGTTTGCCGTTAGGACCTTCCGGGTTCACATAAATCAAACCCATCTGTACAGCTGCTAATGGGTTATCCAGCTTACGGTCACCTTCATAACGCTCGTCAGCTAACCATTTTTTTTCAGGGCCCCAATAGACAATATCAGGTTCCCATTGATCAACACGACCACCGGCAAAGCCAAATGTTTTAAAGCCCATCGATTCAAGCGCGACATTACCGGTCAGAACCATTAAATCAGCCCAGGAAATGCTACGACCGTATTTCTGTTTCACTGGCCACAACAAACGACGTGCTTTATCCAGGCTCACATTATCAGGCCAGCTATTGAGCGGCTCAAAACGTTGCTGGCCACCACCGGCGCCACCGCGACCATCTTGCACCCGGTATGTACCTGCACCATGCCATGCCATACGAATGAAGAAAGGACCATAATGACCATAGTCAGCCGGCCACCATTCTTGATCAGATGTCATTAAGGCTTCGATATCTTTTTTAACAGCGTTGAGGTCTAATTTGCTGAAAGCTTCGGCATAGTCAAAGTCATCACCGTAAGGATTAGACTCAGGACTATGTTGGCGGAGAGGCTCAAGGTCTAGTTTGTTAGGCCACCAATATTCATTGGCCATAGACCCTGTTTCATCTGCTGCTAGAGCTTGGGTGGATGCCATTCCTAATGACACCGCCACTGCTAGTGCAGAGATTAAAGGGATTGATTTTTTTAACATATTACGACTCCTTCTGTATAAGAAATACAACATTCCTTATGAATATACTCCCACCGTGGAGTCGCTTACATTGCTAAAGAACTATGAGGTAGATAGATTTATTTAATCAAAAGTCAGTCTTGCATAGAGTGTCTTGACTCCTGAACAACACCGGCGACCCCTAGTCTCAACATGGCAGACCACGGCATGAATATACCATTTCAAGTCCTAGCGTATTCCTGCCAACTACGTAATACAATCCTATATTCGTAAATATCGAATACTGTTCTGTAAAGTTGGCAGGTTTTTTGTTGGCGAGACCCATTGCCGCGAAGCTGCTTCATTGCATCGCGGTTACGTATTGTTTTAACCCAACGTAATCCTATCTGACGATCAGGAGCTAGCTATAGGCGGATGATGAATCATCTGCACTCGATTACCATCGGGATCGGCACAATAGAAACTGGTTGCGCCATCACGGTGTAATTTTGGTTCAGTGTACATTTGCACACCCTGTCCTTTTAAAAACCCATACCAATCGTAGACATCCTCGGCCGTTTTCATAATAAAGCCCAGATGGTCGAGTTTTTGCCCGCCACTGACATCCAGCCCCGGCTGCTTGCGGTGTAAGGCCAAATTGTCGTGTCCTTTAGAGGATAAATAGACGTTATCTTCATCCGGTCGCCATTCCACTTCCATACCGATGAGGTCGGTGTAAAATTTTTCGGTTGCTTCAAACTTGTCGACAAATAGCGCCAGATGGCGCATGCCTAAATGTTCTGCTGGTCGTCTCATGGCGTTATCCTAGACTTCTCTATACAGGAACAATATAGAATGAAGTTTTGATCGGCATATTAGGATCCAGTGAGTGCATTACCGAGCAATATTTCTCAACCGACAGGTCGATGGCTTTTTTTACGTGTTTAGGTGATAAATCTTTGCCGTTGACCACAAAGTGGAATTTTATGGCGGTAAAACGGCGGGGAGGTTCATCAGCGCGGTCAGATTCGATTTCGCAATGACAACCCGTGATATTCTGGCGTGCTTTTTCGAGGATCATGACCACATCAATCGACGCGCAAGCACCCGCTGACATCAGTAAATTCTCCATTGGCGAAACATAATCACCCTCGCCGCCAAACATCACGCGTTGACGTTTGCTGTTCTTTCCGACGAAATTGAGGTCGCCGACCCAGTCTAAGGTTACTTTCATGGTGTTTTGTGACTCAGTTGTATAATTAGGTGGCTATATAGTGCCACAACAAATTTGATTTTGAAGGGGTACATGACTAAGATTTCATGCTATATTTTCATTAGATTACAATAAAATAGGACGACTTCATGGCGTTACCTTACCATTTGGCACAAGACGAGACCATTCAATGGTTCCTGAATCACTGTCAAAGACGTCGCTTCCCAGCGAAAAGTACCTTGATCTATGCCGGCGATTCGTCAAATACACTTTATTTCATGCTTGAAGGATCAGTAACCGTTCTGATTGAAGACGATGAAGGTCGTGAGCTAGTGCTTGCTTACCTTAATCCCGGAGATTTCTTTGGTGAAATGGGCTTGTTTACGGATGACCATGACCGTACTGCCTGGGTTCGCACCAAAACAGAATGTGAAGTGGCTGAGATCAGCTATGACAAGTACCGTCAGCTAACTCGAGAAAATCCGGATGTTTTATTCCGCTTAGCCACTCAGTTGGCAACACGCCTGCGTAAAACCAGCCGTAAAGTAGGTGATCTGGCTTTCCTTGATGTAACTGGACGTGTGGCTCATGCGTTGCTTGAGCTAGCGAAAGAACCCGATGCAATGACGCACCCAGATGGTATGCAAATTAAAGTGACTCGTCAGGAACTCAGCCGTATTGTTGGCTGTTCGCGTGAAATGGTTGGACGGGTATTAAAAGCCCTTGAAGAAGAAGGCCATATTCACGTTAAAGGTAAAACTATGGTGATCTTCGGAGCACGTTAGTTTTATCAGCAAGTTGATATGAAAAAGCCATGTGGGGACACATGGCTTTTTTGTTGGGTGATTAATTCTCAACTTGCTCCCTGGGTCACGTAGTTGATGACCTGCAAAGTGAAATATCTTCAGAGACCGACAAGATCGCCAAGTTTGTTCTTCAACGCACGCTTCATTAATAATAATCTCGTATGGATTCCCGCCTTCGCGGGAATGACGTGCCGGTGTACACTGTGCTCTGTGTTTACCTTAGTGAATCATAATTTGATGAGTCCTAGATAACTAGCAAGTAAAGAATAA